>DATDDC010000198.1:0-5474 GCA_036523995.1 Anaeromyxobacter sp. | reverse complement strand
GGAGGAGGAACAACCCGGAGGCCGGGAGAACCTGCTTCGGGCTCGGGTTCGTGGACGTGCACGTGCACGTGCACGAGCACGAGACGCCCTACCCCGGCGCCGCTACTCCCACTCGATCGTCGCGGGGGGCTTCGACGAGATGTCGTAGACGACCCGGTTGATGCCGCGCACCTCGTTGATGATCCGCGAGGAGATCCGCGCCAGGAGGTCGTAGGGCAGCCGGGCCCAGTCGCCCGTCATGCCGTCGGTGGACTCCACCGCGCGGACGGCGCAGGTCGCCTCGTAGGTGCGCTCGTCGCCCATGACCCCCACCGATCGCACCGGGAGGAGCACGGCGAAGGACTGCCACAGCTTGTCCTGGAGGCCGGCGCGTCGGACCTCGTCCTGGACCACCAGGTCGGCCTCCCGGAGGATCCGGAGCCGCTCCTCGGTGATCTCCCCCAGGACCCGGATGGCGAGCCCCGGGCCGGGGAAGGGCTGGCGCCCCACGATCTCGGCCGGCAGCCCCAGCTCCCGCCCCAGCCGCCGCACCTCGTCCTTGAAGAGCTCGCGCAGCGGCTCCACCAGGGTGAGCTTCATCACCTCGGGGAGCCCGCCCACGTTGTGGTGGCTCTTGATGGTGGCCGAGGGCCCCTTGAAGGACACGGACTCGATCACGTCCGGATAGAGGGTGCCCTGCACGAGGAACTCGGCGCGCTCGCCGTGCTGGGCGAGCCGGTCCACCTCCTCCTCGAACACCCCGATGAACTCGCGCCCGATGATCTTGCGCTTCTGCTCCGGGTCGGTGACGCCGGCGAGCTTCGCGAGGAAGCGCTTCGAGGCGTCCACCGTGACGAGCGGCAGGTGGAACATGCGCCCGAAGACGTCCTGGACCTGTTCGCGCTCGCCGGCCCGCAGCACGCCGTTGTCGACGAAGATGCAGCGGAGCCGGTCGCCGATGGCGCGGTGCACGAGGAGCGCCGCCACCGCGGAGTCGACGCCGCCGGACAGCGCGCAGATGACGTGGCCGCCCTTCACCTGGCTGCGGATGTGCTCGACGGCGATCTCGGCGTAGGCGCGCATCGACCAGGAGCCGGAGCACCCGCACACGCGGTAGGCGAAGTTCTTCAGGACCTCCTTGCCCCTCGGCGTGTGCACGACCTCGGGGTGGAACTGGACGCCGAAGAAGCGCCGGCCCCGGTCCTCGACCGCCGCGAAGGGCGACGAGGGGGTGGAGGCGATGGGCTCGAAGCCGGGAGGGAGGGCCTCGACGCGATCGCCGTGGCTCATCCACACCTCGAGCTTCGAGGGCAGGCCCTCGAAGAGCTCGGCGCCCTGGCGCGCGTCGATGGTGGCGGGGCCGTATTCGCGGTGCGCGGCCTTGTCGACCTTGCCGCCGAGCTCGTGGGCGAAGAGCTGGAGGCCGTAGCAGATCCCGAGGATGGGCACGCCCAGCTCGTAGACCTGCCGATCGGCGCGCGGGCTCCCCTCCGCCAGCACCGAGGCCGGGCCGCCGGAGAGCACCACGCCCTTCGGCGCGAAGGCCCGCATGGCCTCGGGCTTCATGGTGCAGGGGTGGATCTCGCAGTAGACGCCGAGCTCGCGCAGCCGCCGGGCGATGAGCTGGGTGTACTGCGAGCCGAAGTCGAGGATGAGGATCTTCTCGGAATGGATGTCCATCGGTCCTCTCCTGAAAACGGAACCGCCCGCCCATGCGATCCCAGGGCGAGCGGCACGGCGACTCCCGGGCGGCGCTAGTCCGAGTCCGCCCTGTAGTTCGGCGCTTCCTTCTCGATGATGACGTCGTGGACGTGGCTCTCCTTGAGACCCGCCGACGAGATGCGGATGAAGCGCGGCTTCACGCGCAGCTCCGCGATGGTCTTGCAGCCGAGGTAGCCCATGCCGCTGCGCAGCCCGCCCACGAGCTGGAGGAGCGTCATCTCCGCCGTGCCCTTGTACGGCACGCGGCCCTCGATGCCCTCGGGCACGAGCTTCTCGGCGTCCGCGACGTCGGTCTGGAAGTAGCGATCCTTGGAGCCCTTCTTCATGGCGCCGAGCGAGCCCATGCCTCGGTACGACTTGTAGCTCCGGCCCTGGTAGAGGATGACCTCGCCCGGCGCCTCCTCGGTGCCGGCGAGGAGCGAGCCGATCATCACGGTGGCCGCGCCCGCGGCGAGCGCCTTCACCACGTCGCCCGAGTACTTCACGCCGCCGTCGGAGATGACCGGCACGCCGTGCTTCTCCGCGGCGCGCCCGCACTCGTCCACCGCGGTGATCTGCGGGACGCCCACGCCGGCGATGACGCGCGTCGTGCAGATGGAGCCGGGGCCCACGCCCACCTTCACGGCGTCCACGCCGGCCTTGCACAGCGCATCGGCGCCCTCGAACGTGGCGACGTTGCCGGCCACGATCTCGGCGTTCTTGAAGTTCGCCCGCGTCGCCTTGACCGCCTCGACGACGCCCCGGCTGTGCCCGTGCGCGGTGTCGATGGCGATGACGTCGGCGCCGGCCTTGAGGAGCGCGTGGATGCGCGCCTCGCGATCGGGCCCCACCCCCACGGCCGCTCCGCAGAGGAGGCGCCCGAGGGAGTCCTTCGCGGCGCTGGGGTGCTTCTGGACCTTCTCGATGTCCTTGATGGTGACGAGGCCCTTGAGCTCGAAGGCGTCGTCCACGACGAGCAGCTTCTCGATGCGGTGCCGGTGGAGCAGCTCCTTCGCCTCCTCGATCGTGACGCCGACCTTGGCGGTGACGAGGTCCTTCGTCATCACCTGCTCGACGCGCTGCTCGAGGTTCTTCTCGAAGCGCAGGTCGCGGTTCGTCACGATGCCGACGAGCTTTCCCCGCTGCACCACGGGGATGCCGCTGATGCCGTTCTCGCGCATGAGCCCGAGGGCCCGGTGGATGGGCGCGTGCGGCTCGATGGTGATGGGGTCGGCCACGATGGCCGACTCGTACTTCTTCACCTTCACGACCTCGGCGGCCTGCTCCTCGACGGAGAGGTTCTTGTGGACGAAGCCCATGCCCCCGGCCGACGCGATGGCGATGGCCATGCGCGATTCGGTGACCGTGTCCATCGCGGAGGAGACGATGGGGATGTTGAGCGTGAGGTTACGGGACAGCCGAGTGGCGGTCTCGACGGCCTTCGGCAGTACGTCGGATTCGGCGGGGAGGAGGAGGACGTCGTCGAACGTGAGCGCCAGTCGCAGATCGTCGCGATTGAGCATGTGGACGTATAGCGAGAGCGTTCGATAGCGTCAAGGTGCGCTTGCCGCGCCGACCGCGCGTAAGCGATGATTCTCGCAGTGGGAGGTCATCCCTGAGCCCCGCCGGCCCTCGGGACAAGCGCAGCGGCGAGCGGATGCCCGTCGGGCTCGCCGTCCGGCTGTCCTACGGCACCGTCGACGAGTTCGTCGATCGCTTCGCGGTGAACATCTCGCGGGGCGGCGTCTTCATCCGCACGCGCGACGCGAGGCCCGTGGGGACGCGCCTCTCCCTCGAGCTGAAGCTCCAGACCGGCGAGACGGTCATGCGGGGCGAGGGCGTCGTCCGCTGGGTCCAGGCGGAGAACGCGAGCGCCCACCCGCCCGCGGCGCCCGGCATGGGCATCCAGTTCACCGACCTCGACGAGAGGTCACGCGCCCTCGTCGATCGGATGGTGACGCTGAAGGAGCGCCGCGGCGTCGCGCCCGGCGTGGCGGAGCCCGCCCCCGTCGCCCAGCGCCCCCTGCACACGCCCGCGCCGACGCGGGCCCCCACCCCGATCATCCCCCCTCCCCGGGACGCCGGCGTGGCCCAGACGCCCGTCCCGGCGCGGACCCCCGCCCAGGCCGACCTCTCCTCGCGCCACCGGGTGGAGCAGCTGGCGGCCGGGCCGGCCCGGGTCGACATCGGCCTCCCCCGGGAGCCCGAGCCCATCGCCAGGCGATCGCGGACCGTCATCGGCATCGACCTCGGCACCACCAACTCCTGCGCGGCGGTGGTGAGGGAGGGCCGCCCCTACGTCATCCCGTCGCGCGAGGGGCACAACACCGTCCCGTCCATCGTGGCGCTCAACGCCCGCAACAAGATCGTGGTCGGCCACCTCGCCAAGGCGCAGCTCCTCACGAACCCGAAGGCGACCGTATACGGCGCGAAGCGGCTCGTGGGCCGGCCCTTCGAGTCCGACGTGGTGCAGGAGATCCGCACGAAGTTCTCCTACGAGATCGTCGCGGATCCCAACGGGCTCGCCGCGGTGCGCCTCGGGCCCGAGACGCTCTCGCTCGAGCAGGTCTCGGCGCTGGTGCTGCGCGAGGTGAAGGAGGTCGCGCAGAACCACCTCGGCGAGGAGGTGAACCGCGCCGTCATCACGGTGCCCGCGTACTACAACGAGCGGCAGCGCGCCGCGGTGCGGCTGGCGGGGGCGCTGGCGGGCCTGCACGTGGAGCGCATCCTCAACGAGCCCACGGCGGCCGCCCTCGCCTACGCCTTCGGCCGGCACTTGAACCAGCGCGTCCTGGTCTACGACCTCGGCGGCGGCACCTTCGACGCCTCCGTGCTCGAGCTCAACGACAACGTCTACGAGGTCGTCTCCACCGGCGGCGACACCTTCCTCGGCGGCGTCGACTTCGACAGCCGCGTGGTGGAGCGGCTCCTGGCGGCCTGGCGGGAGAAGACCGGGGAGCCGTTCGCGGGCGATCGCGTGGCCCTGTCGCGCCTCGTCGACGCGGCGGAGCGCGCGAAGTGCGCCCTCTCGGAGCGGACGGAGTTCCAGATCCAGCTCCCCTTCCTGGCGCTCCACGGCGGCCAGCCCGTCTCGCTCGAGACGGTCCTCGGCCGCGCCGAGTTCGTGACCCTGGTCGAGCCGCTCGTCGACCGCACCATCGACGTGTGCCGCGAGGTCCTGCTCGCGAAGGGCCTCCGCACCGACGACATCGACGAGGTGCTGCTCGTGGGCGGGCAGTCGCGCATGCCGCTCGTGCACGAGAAGGTCGCGGCCTTCTTCGGCAGGCAGCCCTCGCGCGCGGTCCATCCCGACGAGGCGGTGGCGGTGGGGGCCGCGCTGCTCGCGCACTCCCTGGGGAGCGCCGAGGGCGTCGTGCTCATCGACGTCCTGCCCATGTCCATCGGCATCGGGCTGCCCGGCGGGCGCGTGAAGACCATCATCGAGCGGAACACGGCGCTGCCCACGCGCAAGCGCTACGGCCTCGCCACCACCGAGGACGGCCAGACCGAGTTCGAGCTCGTGGTGTACCAGGGCGAGGGGCCGCGCGTCGCCGACTGCGAGTACCTCGGGACGCTCACGCTCACGGGGCTCCCCCCGGCGCCGAAGGGCGTCGTGAAGATGGCCGTCACGTTCGAGCTCGGCCCGGAGTGCCTCCTCACCGTCACCGCGCGCGAGCTCAACACCGGCCGGCAGGTGAAGGCGGTCATGTCCACGCGCGAGGGACCGTCGGCCGCCCGGCGCAGGCTCGAGCAGGGCGGCGGGAAGCCCGCGACGGCGGCGGCGGCGAGGCAGG
>DATDDC010000197.1:0-9015 GCA_036523995.1 Anaeromyxobacter sp. | reverse complement strand
GTGGGCCGCCGTCTCCGCGGGGGGCCGGGGTGGGCCGTCGCGGCGGCGTCGCTATTTCTCGAATCCCCTACCGTGGGCCTCCGTCTCCGCGGGGCCGGGATGGGCCGTCGCGGCGGCGTCGCTCCGCTCGGCCCGAAGGTGCCCCGATGTGGAAGCGGCGCCGCATGATCGAGACCGCCGGCACGAGACTGTGCCACCGCTGCGCCGGGACGCGTTCAAGGGGCGGTGGCACGCTCGTGCACTGCGTCCTATGGGGTGGCGTCGCCGAAGGCTCGCTGCGCTCCTTCGCCGCGACGGCCCACCCCGGCCCTGTCTGCGCCTCGAACTGCGACCGGAATGGCGACCATGCTCGGGCTCGCAGTGTTCAGGCGCTCGCGCTCCTTTCCCAGCGTAGCCCCGGGCCGGCGGCTGCCGGCGCATCCGCAGGCGCGCCGCGATTCACATTGTTTCGCGCGCGAATCGTGGAGCCCTCCGCGCCGACGGTGTCCGAGGGCGCGCGTCGCGAAGCGAGCGCGCGCCCGAGTTCGGAGGCGCGCCACGCGAACGCCTCGGGTACGCGCGCGCCGTTCCGAGCAATCTCGCGCCGAGGACGCTGCGCCGGCGGGCGCCGTCCGCGAAGGGCAGCCGAGCGCGGCCGCGAATGCCGCTGGAGAGCGCCGGCCCGGGCGCAGCGGTCCTTGCGAGGAGGGGCGCGGTCCGCGAAGAGCAGCCGAGCGCGGCCGCGAATGCCGCGGGAGAGCGCCACCCGTGGTGCAGCGGTCCCGGCGCGGCGGGCGCCGCCCGCGAACAGCCGCCCAGGACCGAACGCGACCGCGGCGGGCAGGCCGAGAGGCCGATGCGAGCGCCGTCGCCGGACATATAATGTCGTCCACATGGACGCCACCAAGCCGACGATCCTCGTCGTCGACGATGAGCCGAACATCCGCCGGGCGCTGCGCATGGTGCTCGAGCCGGAGGGCTACGCCGTGCTCGAGGCCGAGAGCGCCGAGAAGGCGCTCGACGTCCTCGGCGCCGAGCCGGTGGACCTCGGCATCTTCGACATCCGGCTCCCCGGCATGGACGGGCTCGCGCTCCTCTCCAAGGCGCGCGAGCTGTGGCGCGACCTGCCGGTCCTCATGGTGAGCGGCAACGCCGACGCCGCCGACATCGTGGACGCCATGCGCCGCGGTGCCACCGACTTCATCCCCAAGCCGGTCGACCGCGAGCGCGTGCTCGTGTCCGTGCGGAACGCGCTCTCCCGCAAGACGCTCGAGGAGAAGGTCCAGGCGCTCTCGTCGCGGGAGCGGCGCTTCTCGGACGAGATGCTGGGCGAGAGCCCCGCCATGCTGAAGCTCCGCGAGGAGATGGCCAAGGTGGCGCCCACCGCCGGCCGCGTCCTCGTACTGGGCGAGTCCGGCACCGGCAAGGAGCTCGTGGCCGCGGAGATCCACCGCCTCTCCAAGCGGGCCCCCGGACCGTTCGTGAAGGTGAACTGCGCCGCCATCCCCGCCGAGCTCATCGAGTCCGAGCTGTTCGGCCACGAGAAGGGAAGCTTCTCGGGCGCCGCGGCCCGCCGGCGGGGCCAGTTCGAGGTCGCCCACGGCGGCACGCTCTTCCTCGACGAGATCGGGGACATGAGCCTCTCCGCGCAGGCGAAGGTGCTGCGCGCCCTCCAGACCGGCGAGATCACGCGGGTCGGCAGCGAGCGCGCCATCAACGTGGACGTGCGCGTCATCGCCGCCACGAACAAGGACCTCGAGGCCGAGGTGCGCGAGGGCACGTTCCGCGAGGATCTCTACTTCCGGCTGAACGTCGTCCCCCTGCGCGCGCCGCCCCTGCGCGAGCGGCTCGAGGACGTACCGCTCCTCGCCGAGCGCTTCTTCCAGCTCGCCGTCCGCGAGAACGGGCTTCGCCCCAAGGTCGTCGACCCCGCAGTGTACGACCGCCTCCGCTCGTACCGCTGGCCCGGCAACGTGCGTGAGCTCAGGAACGTGTGCGAGCGCATGGTGATCATGAGCGGCGACCGCATCGGGCCGGACGACGTTCCCGAGGGCGTGGGCCCGCGCGCCTCGGCGCCCCCGCCCGCTCCCGGCGCCGCCGATCTCTCGCGCTACGGCGAGGTGCCGCTCAAGGAGCTCCGGGACCTGGTGGAGCGCGACTACATCCTGAAGAAGCTCGAGGAGCACGACTGGAACATCACGCAGGCCGCGCAGGCCCTGGGCGTCGAGCGCACGAACCTGCACAAGAAGATCAAGCAGCACGGCCTCTCCCGCGCCGGGCGCGGCGCGCCGCAGGAGCCCGCCGCGGACGCCGACGAGTAGCGCGCCTGCGCCGGCCTCGCGCGAGCGGCCCGCGCTCCGGGTTCGAGACCCCGGGGCGCGCTCATCAGGCGGTCTTATGAGCATCGATCGAGGATCCAATTGGTCCTCGGCACGCCGACGTCTCTATCTTCGCCCTTCGGCCGATCGCCCGGAGGATCGACGATGGAAGCGGAGCTCGAACGGTCGTTGCGCTTGCGTCCACGCTCCCGGATCGCGATCGTCGGCGGCGGACCGGCCGGCAGCTTCTTCGCCCTCCACGCCCTGCAGCTCGCCAACCGCCTCCGGCTGCCCATCGACGTCACCATCTTCGAGGCCAGGGACTTCACGGCGGCGGGTCCGCCCGGCTGCAACATGTGCGCGGGCATCCTGTCGCGCCGCACCCTGGACGGGCTCGCCGCGCTCGGGATCGCGCTCACGCCCGAGGTCGTCATGGGGCGCATCCGCGCCTATCAGCTCCACTGGGGCGACACCGTCGTCGCCATCCGCGCCGCCGAGCCTTCGCGCGAGGCGCTCTCGGTCTACCGCGCCGGCGGGCCGCGCAAGAGCCCGCACGCGCCCACCGCCGGCTTCGACGAGCTCCTGCTCCGGCAGGCGGAGGCGCGCGGTGCCCGGATCGTCCCCGAGCGCGTCGAGCGGGTCGTGTTCGAGCCGCTTCCGCGGGTCCGGACGTCGAGTCGGGACGGCCGCTTCGACCTGCTCGTCCTCGCGTGCGGCGTCAACGCCGCCATCCCGGAGCTCCGGCACGTCCGCTATACTCCGCCCGAAACGGAGCCGGTGGCGCAGAACGAGCTGTACCTCAGAGCGTTTCCGAATCCATCCTCGATGCACGGCGCCGTGCACGTCTACTTCGAGAATCCGCGCGGCCTCGTCTTCGGCGCGCTGGTTCCCAAGGGACACTTCGCCAGCGTCTCGCTCCTCGGGAAGGGCCTCGCCCGGAACAGCATCGACCAGTTCCTCCGGGTGCCCGAGGTCGCGCGGGTCGTCGGCGACGAGCAGCCGCGAGCATGCAGCTGCCAGCCGCGCATCGCGGTGTCTCCGGCGCGCGGCTTCTTCGCCGACCGGTTCGTGGCCGTAGGCGACGCGTGCGTCACTCGCCTGTACAAGGACGGGATCGGCTCGGCGTTCGTGACGGCGCGCGCCGCCGCGCAGACGGCGCTCACGCGCGGCATCGGCCGCGAGGCCTTCGCGCTCCATTACGCGCCGGTCTGCCGCGCCATCGCCCGGGACACGCGCTTCGGGCGCGTCGTGTTCAGCCTGGTGCACCTCTCCAAGCGCAGCAACCGGTTCATGCGCGCGTTGACGGCCGTCCTGCAGGAGGAGAACGGGACCTCCGCGCCGCCGGTGATGGGCCGCATCCTGTGGTCGCTGTTCACCGGCGACGTGTCCTACTCGCGCATCCTGGGGAGCATGCTCCATCCGCGGGCGGTGCTGCGCACGCTCGGCGCCATGTGCCGGGCGGCGCGTCGATCCGGAACGGTGCGGGCGGAAGAGCGATGAGCTTCCCCTCCGCGAGCCTGGGGCCCCTCCGGGACGGTGCCCGCGTCGTCGTCGTGGGCGGCGGGCCCGCCGGGGCAGGCACCGCGTTGGCGCTGAACCGCCTCGCGCGACGCATGGGCCGCGCCATCGACATCACCGTGTTCGAGGGCAAGGTCTTCGCCGGCGAACGGCATTTCAACCAGTGCGCCGGCGTGCTCTCCCCGCCCATCGCCGACGTCATGGAGGAGTCGCTCGGGATCCCCTTCCCGCGCCATCTCATCCAGCGGCAGATCGCGGGCTACGTCCTGCACTCCGACCGCCGCGCCATCCTCCTGGACTCGGACGATCCTCCGTCGTACGTCGTGCGCCGCGTCCAGTTCGACGATCACCTGCTCGAGAGCGCGCGGGCTGTCGGCATCCGGGTCGTCGCCGGCCGCGTCACCGATCTCGAGTTCCACGACGACCGCGTCGTCGTCTACGCCGAAAACGGGAACGCGGAGGCGGACGTCGTCGTGGGCGCGTTCGGCGCCGACGACGGCGCGGCCGCCGTCTTCCGGCGCGCCACCGAGTACCGGCCGCCCCGCTTCCTGAGCAGCATCGTCACGAAGATCCACCCCGGCCCCGAGCTCATGGCCGCGTTCGGAAACCGCATCCACGCCTTCCTGCCGTCCATGGCCGGCGTCGAGTTCGGCGCCGTGACGCCCAAGGGCAATCACCTCACCACGAACATCGCCGGCGAGAACGTCGACGCCGGGACGATGCACGCGTTCCTCGGGCGCGACGCGGTGCGCTCGGTGATGCCGCGCCGGGAGGACGCGAAGGGGAAGCGCGACCTCGCGTTCTTCAAGGGCCGCTTCCCGACGTCGCCGGCCCGGGCGTTTCACGGGGACCGCTGGGTCGCGGTCGGCGACGCGGCGGGCCTGGTCCGCCCGTTCAAGGGCAAGGGTGTCACCTCCGCGATCGTGACCGGCGCCCGGGCCGCCGAGACGATCCTCCGCCACGGCATCTCCCAGCGCGCCTTCTCTCGATACCGATGGGCGTGCCGCGACATCATCGACGACCTCCCCTACGGCCGGTTCATGCGCGCCCTGGCCATGGCGCTGCGCAAGCTGAACCTGCTCGACCCCGTGATGGCCCTCGCCGAGCGCGACGACCGCCTGCGGCGCGCGCTGTTCGGAGCGGTGTCGGCCCAGAGCACCTACCGCGCCATCGTGCACGATCTCTCGAGCCCGCTCTGGATCGCGCGGATGCTGCCGCGGCTCGCGGCGCTGCCGTTCGGCACGCCGCGGCAGCGGGACGCCGAGGTCGAGTGAGGAGTCGCGCCCGGAGCCGTCCCGAGGCCGACCGCCCAGCCCGCCTCTCCGGACGACCACGCCGCCGCGCCGGACGGGTTAGGATCGGGTCTCCCCGTGTTTCCCGGCCACGCCATACCCGGCCTCGCGCCGGCCGACCTGCGCTCCGCCGCCTCGGCCGAGCGGCTCGCGCGCCTCGCGAAGCGCTTCCCCGATCGCGTGGCCGACGTCGCGGCCGCGGTGCGCCTCGCGCCCGATCCCGACCTCGCGCTCCTGGGCGTCGAGCGCTACGCGGACGGCGCCGGGGCGCTCCCCGCCGCCCGGGACGCGGACCTCCTCCAGGCGCTCGTGCTGGTGTGCGGCTCGTCGCGCATGATCGCCGCGCTCCTCGCCCGGGAGCCGCGCCTCCTGCGCCGCGCCGCTCGCTCGCCCTTCCTCGGTCGGCCCCGGCGCGAGGCCCAGCTGAGAGCGCTGCTCGCCCGCGCCGCCCGCCGGCTCGCCCCGGAGGACGCGGCCGGCCTGAACCGCCTGCTCCGGCGCGTGCGCGCCCGGGAGATCGTGCGCATCGCGCTCCGCGATCTGCGCCGCGCCCGCGTGAAGGAGCTCACCGGCGAGCTGTCGGCGCTCGCCATCGCCTGCCTCGACACCGCCATCCGCTTCCACGATCGGCGCCTCCGCGCCAAGCACGGACCGCCCGCCGGCCTCTCCGCGCGCGAGCCGGGGGCCGGCTTCTGCGCCCTCGCCATGGGGAAGCTCGGCGCGCGCGAGCTCAACTTCTCGTCCGACGTGGACGTCGTCTACGTCTACGACCGGGACGGCGAGACCGAGGGCGAGCGGCCCATCACCCACTTCGCCTACTACGCCAAGCTCGCCGAGCTCGTCACCGAGTCCATCGCCAAGCCCACCGAGGACGGCTTCGTCTTCCGCGTGGACCTGAACCTGCGCCCCGACGGGCAGAACGGACCCATCGTGAACTCGCTCCGGGCGGCCGAGATGTACTACCAGACGTTCGGCCGCACCTGGGAGCGGAACGCCCTCGTGAAGGCGGCGCCCGGGGCGGGCGATCTGGGCGTGGGGGAGGAGCTCCTCCGCCAGCTCGACCCGTTCATCTGGCGCCGCACCCTCGACCTCGACGTGGTGCGGGAGATCCAGGCCATGAAGGCCCGCATCGACGCGCGCGCCGGCGCCGAGGGCAAGGACGACCTGAAGCTCGGCAAGGGCGGCATCCGCGAGGCGGAGTTCTTCGTCACGGCGCTCCAGCTCCTGCACGCCGGGCGCGCCGAGGCCCGCGCCCTCCGCGAGCGCGCCGTGCTCCCGGCCCTCGACCGGCTCCTTTTCGCCGGGGTGGTGCTGGAGAAGGACCGCGACGAGCTCACCGACGCGTACCTCTTCCTCCGCCGCGCCGAGCATCGCGTGCAGATGATGGACGGCGCGCAGACCCACCGCCTGCCGCCGCCCGGCGAGCGGCTCTGGCTGGCGCGCTCCATGGGGTACGCCAGCGAGGCGGCGTTCGAGTCGGCCCTGGCCGCGCACCGCGCCCGCGTGGTCCGGCTCTTCGACGGCCTCCTCGGCGCCGGCGCCGTGGCGGTGGAGCTCGACCCGGAGCTCTCGCTCCTCGCCGACCCGCAGGTGGACCGCGCCCGCCGCGCCGCCATCGCCGTGAAGCACGGCATCGTGGACCCCGATCGCGTCCTCGCCGCCATCGATGCCCTGGCGCGCCGCCGCACGCCGTTCTCGCCGCTCGGCGATCCCGCGCACGCGGTGGCGCTCGTGTCCGACGCGCTGGGCACGCCCGATCCGGACCAGGCGCTCTCCCACCTCTCCGAGTTCGCCGCGGCGCTGCAGCCCCCCGAGCCGTACTTCCGGCTGCTCGCCGAGCACCGCAGGGTGGCGAGGCTCCTCCTGTCCCTGTTCGGCACGTCCGACTTCCTCTCGCAGCGCTTCCTGCGCCACCCGGAGCTCATCGACATGCTGCTCCGGGAGGACCAGGTCCTCCTCCACAAGGCCCGCGAGACCTTCCGGCGCGAGACCGAGGAGCGGCTGCCCCACGTCGATCTTGCGCTCGCCACCTCCGACGAGATCCTCGAGCGACAGCTCGGCGAGCTGCGCCGCTACAAGAACGAGGAGGTCCTCCGCATCGCCATCCACGACATCGCCGGCACGATCGACCTCGCCAGCGTCTGCTCCCAGCTCACCGAGCTCGCCGAGGCCTGCCTCGAGCGCGCCCTGGCGCTGGCCGAGGGCGAGGCCCACGCAAAGGGGATCGCGCCGCCCGCGCGCCTCTGCATCATCGGCATGGGAAAGCTCGGCGGCCGCGAGCTGGGCTACCACTCCGACCTCGACCTCATCTTCGTCTACCCGGGCGCGGCCGGTCCCGGCCACGAGCGCTACCCGCGGCTGGCGCAGCGCTTCATGTCGTTCCTCCAGATGCCGCTCCGCGAGGGCCGCCTCTACCAGATCGACACGCGGCTGCGCCCCTCCGGCAACCAGGGTGCGCTCGTCATCGGCTCGGAGGCCTTCATCCGCTACCACGCCGGCGAGGCGCTGCCGCGGGGCCCGGGCCGCGACGCCGCGGAAGGGCCGGTGCGCTCCCAGCTCTGGGAGCGGCAGGCCTTGCTGCGGGCCCGGTACGTCGCGGGCGATGCGGCCCTCTTCGACCAGCTCCGGGAGAAGGTGCTCGTCCCCGCGGTCTACGGCCGGCGCGAGGACGCCGCCGCGCTCGCCGCGGAGATCCGCGCCATGCGCGGGCGCATGGAGTCCGAGCTGGGCAAGGAGACGTCGCGGGGCAAGAACCCCAAGACCGGCCACGGCGGCCTCGTCGACGTGGAGTTTGCCGCCCAGTTCCTCCAGCTCGCCCACGGCCACGACCACCCGTCCATCCGGACCGGCTCGACGCCCGTCGCGCTCGGGAGGCTCCGGCAGGCCGGCCTCCTCGGCGAGGCCGACTTCCTCGCGCTGGCGGAGGGCCACGACTTCCTCCGGAAGGTCGAGCTCCGGCTCCGCATCGTCCACGACTACGCCATCGTCCACCTCCCCGAGGACGGGCCGCCGCTCGCGCAGCTCGCGCGCCGCATGGGCTTCGGCGGTCCCGAGGCCGGGCAGCGCTTCCTCGCGGAGTACGCCCGCATCACCGCCGCCGTCCGCCAGGCCTTCGAGCGCGTCGTCCGATAGCATCCCACCCCGCCGGGCGGTCTAGAATCCGGCATGCGCCGCGCCCTCGTCCCCGCCGTCGCGCTCGCCGCCGCCGCCTGCGCGCGCGACCTCGAGATGCCGTCCTCCTCCCCGCCCCGCGTCGACTCGGTGCAGGTGGTGGGCCTCGAGGCGAAGGCGCCGCCGGTCCCCCCGCTCCGCGTCGTCGCCGGCGAGCTCGTCGCCATCCGCGGCGGGGGCTTCCCGCGGGACGCCGCCCAGCTCGAGGTCCGCATCGGCGGCGTCGACGCGGAGGTGAAGGACATCGCGACCGACCGGCTCGTCGTGCGGGTGCCGTCGCTCGCCGCCACCGGAACGGTGGACCTCCAGGTCACCTCGCCCGTGGGCTTTCGCACCGCCGCCGGCGCCCTCCGCTACGACGGCGCCGGCCAGCCGCCCGGCTTCGGCACCTCCGACCTCTCCACCTCCGTGGCGCTCGGCTTCGTGGCGCCGGTGCAGCCGCCCTCCTCCACCGGGTTCCCGGACCTCGCCATCGCCATCGGCTCGGCGGACTCGGCGCTCCTCGTCGTGCCCTCGGTGGGAGTGGCGGCGACCACGATCCCGCTCGGGCTCGTCCCATCGTCCGCGGCGGCGCGGATCGTCTCCGACGGAACGAACCTGCGCGTGCAGGTGCTCGCGCTCGCCCGCGGCGGCGAGGCGGCCCTGGGGAGCGCCCTCCTCGACAAGGCGAACCAGTCCGTGACGGATCGGGTCCAGGCGAAGCCGCTCACCACGACGATGAGCACGAAGGCGTGCAC
>DATDDC010000196.1:0-2367 GCA_036523995.1 Anaeromyxobacter sp. | reverse complement strand
CGAGGGCGGCGGCGAGCTCGCGAAAGGCCGCGTAGCGCGCCGCCGGCACGCGGCCGCTCTTGAAGGTGACGTGCCCCTCCACCCGCAGGGACCGGCCCTCGACGCGGTGGCGCACCTCGAAGGCCGCGTCCGGCCCATCCGCGGCGGCGTCCTCCGGGACCTCCACGGCCTTCCAGCCCGGGGGCAGGACGAACCTGTAGGTGAACCGGTTCTGCATGGGCTCGCCCAGGACGAGGTCGTGGCGGCGCGAGGAGAGCGCCGCGTACGCCTCCACGTACCCCGAGCCCGCGCCGAAGGGCGTGAAGCGCAGGCCTCCCGCCTCCGGCTGCGCAAACCGCGGCACCTCGAGCGAGAAGGACATCTGCACGTCGTCCTCGAGCCGGGCGAGATCGGAGATCTGGACGCGGCGCACCTCGAGGCCGGGGAAGGTGCGGTTGAAGGCCTTCTCGAGCTGGGCCCGGCGCTCGTGCTCGGAGAGGTAGGCGCGCCGGTACTGGGGCGCCTGGTTGCCCGTGATGCGCGAGCGGCCGGTCACGGCGGCGGCGCCGCTCGTGGCGAGCGCGATCTCGAACTCGGTCTCCACGCGGTTGTCCTCCGGGCGCGCGTCGGGGATGGTCCCGAAGCGAGGAGGGCCGGCGCCGTCCAGGACGAGCACGCTCGCCCCGCGGTCGTCTCCGGGCAGGTCCCGCGAGCCGGAGTGCGAGGCCGTGCCGTCGAGCCAGAGGTCGAGATCGGGGACGTAGAGGATGGCGTGGTTGAAGACGGCCAGGGAGGGCGGGGACTCGGGGATGCGGCCGAGCCGCTTCATCCGCAGCAGCACGATCCGCGAGTCGATGCCCACCGACTCGAGGAGCGCGTGGAGCAGGCTCGCCTTGTCCTTGCAGTCGCCGAAGCGCCTGCGCAGCACGTCGTCCACGCGGTACGGCTTGTAGCCGTGGATGCCGAACTCGAGGCCGACGTAGCGCGTCTGCGACACGACGAAGCCGTACAGCGCGCGGACGATGGCGCGCTTCGACTCGGCGTCCCAGCCGCCCGGGGGGACGGAGAAGCTCGCGGGTACGGCCGCAGCGCCGCTGCCGTTCCGCGGAGGCGGTTTCGGCCCCAGCGCCTCGCGCGCCAGCCGCTCGGCGGTGCGCCGCACCTCCTCTGTGGGCCTGAGCTGGTCCTTCACGAGCCCCCAGTAGAAGCGGGCCAGCTCGTCCCAGCTCGCGTAGGTGGACACGTGAACGTAGCGTGCGACCTCGCTCCAGCCCGGCATGCCGGGCTCGGGCGCGACGCGCGGGACGTCGCGCGCGGTGAAGCGGTGCTCGACCACGCCGCCGGGGATCTTCCGCTCGGCTCGCTCCACGCCCGGGGGCACGCCGGCGTGGAGCGTGCGGCCCTCGGGCATGAGGATCACCCAGTCCGTGCGGACCTTGCGCGTCCCCTCCTCGAGGAAGGTGACGTCGCCGAAGTAGTCGGAGAGGAGGTTCTCGCGCGCCACGTCCTCGATCCTCCAGGCGACCTCGAGGACGTCCCCCGGCGCGAGCGACGGGAACGAGAGCGCCTTGGCGCGCGTGTCGTAGTAGAGCCGGTACCACGGCTCGCTCGCGCTGCGGTCCGACTCGTCGTGCGTGTCGACGGCGGTGCCGTCCGGCTTCCACACGCGCGCGCGCTCGACCTTCACCTCCTGCCGCTCCGGGGTCCAGGAGATGCCCTGCCTGCGGAACGCGTCCGCGCCGCGGGCGGTGAGCACCTTCACCACCGCCTGGTTGAACGTGGCGGACTGGCCGGAGGGGAGGACGCGCGTCACCTTGAGCTCGCCCAGCACGAGGGCGTCGTCGTCGGGGAGGGGCGGCGGGGCGGCGCTGGCCAGCGCCCGCGCGTCGAGGAGGTAGGGCCGCTCGAAGCGCTCGCGGGCGGGCTCGAGGCTGCGCACGACCTCCTTCAGCTCGGGGCTCTGGGGCCGGAGCTCGAGCGCGCGCTCGAGGTCGGCCCGCGCCTCCGCCCCCCGGCCGGCGAGGAGCCTCGCCCGGCCGCGCCGCTCGAGCCCGTCGGCGTCCTCGGGCGCGATGCGCAGCGCCGCCGCGAAGGCGCTCTCCGCGTCGGCCATCCTGCCGTTCGCGGCGAGAAGCGAGGCCAGGGCGAGCCGCTCCGGCACGTCCGACGGATCGAGCCGGAGCGCCTCGGCGAGGAGCGCCGCGGCGCCGTCCACGTCGCCCGACTCGGCCAGGATCTGCGAGAGCGTGGTCCGCGCCTCGCCGTCGTCGAAGCGGAGGGCGAGGAGGGTCCGCAGCCTCGCCGCAGCCTCGCGATCGCGCCCCATCCGGCGGGCCGCGCGCGCCTCGGCGCGGACGGCCCCGGGCACGGTCGGGAACCGCCGGGCCA
>DATDDC010000195.1:0-4118 GCA_036523995.1 Anaeromyxobacter sp. | reverse complement strand
TCCCGCGCGGCCGGTTCCGGCTCGTGCGGCGGGCGCGGTCGTTCGGCGGGACGCTCGAGTGGTGGCTCGCGCGCGAGCTCGAGCGCAGGCTCGGGCTCGAGGTGGCGCACGGCGTCCGCTCGGGGGCCGCCGGCGTCGGCGGCGACCTCGACGTCGTGGCGGCGGGGGAGGGGAAGCTCCTCTACCTCGAGGCGAAGTCGTCGCCGCCGAAGCACGTGACGAAGGTGGAGATCGCCGCCTTCCTCCGCCGCGTGCGGGCGGTGCGGCCGGACGTGGCGCTCTTCGTGGTGGACACCGCGCTCCGGCTCTCCGACAAGATCCTGCCGATGTTCGCCGAGGCGCTCGCGCGCTCCGGGACGAGCGCGGCGCCGCGGCGCCTCTTCCGCGAGACCTGGGCGCTCACCCCGCACCTCTACGCCGTGAACGCGCGGGAGGACCTCGTCGAGAACGTCTGCCGGGCCATCGCGGAGGGGCTGCGGGCGCTCGCGCCCGAGCCGCCCTGAGGGCGGAGCGGCGCGGCCCCTGGAACAGGGCGGCGCTCGCGGCGCCGTGCGCCGGCGCGCCGCCCTCACGCTCCACGGCATGTAATTCTGGAAGGCGAAGCGAGCCCATCCTCGCAGAGGGGGCAAACGAGGAGGCTCGTCATGCGCGGCACAAGGACCGCAGCGCAGCTTCGGATGTTCACCCTCATCGCGGGGCTGGCGCTCGCCGCACCGGCCTTCGGCGGTGGCTCGGAGGTCGGGACGAGCCCCGTGTTCGCGATCGGCCCAGGGCACGTGTTCGTGGACTGGATCCCCGGAGCGAGCTCGACGCTCGTCCGGACGCAGCACGGGATCGGCATCTTCCTGCAGACCTCGATGCTGCCGGCCGGCCACGCCTTCACGATGTGGGCCCTCATCTTCAACAACCCGAGCGCCTGCGGCGCCGGCGGATGCGACGAGGCGCGAGGGGACCTGCGGAACCCGGACGTGCTGGGGTCCGTCCAGCGGGTCGCGGGCCACGTCGTGGAGGCGGAGAGCAGCTTCGCGGGCCACCTGGCCCTGGAGGAGGCCACCAGCACCGCCTTCGGCCCCGGGCTCCTGGATCCGTTCGGAGCGGAGATCCACCTGATCGTGCGCGATCACGGGGTCGCCTCGCCCGACATCCTCACGGACCAGTTCCACAACGACTCGCCCAGGTTCTGCAACGTGGCCTGCTTCGACATCCAGAAGTCGGTGCATCCGGCCGGCGGGTAGCCCGGTAGCAGCGTCGCGAACACGGCGGCGCGCGGGGTGGCCGGCGGCCATCCCCGCGCCGCACCATCGCGGAGCGCTCCCGGGGCGGGCGCGGCGGCGGCAGTTGCGATGAAGTCTCGTCGCGCAAGTTCCGGGGCGAGAGGCGCTCCGGCCCGCAGCGCCCGCCGCGTCATCGCTTCGAGAGGCGCAGCGCCTTGCGAGCACCGGCAAAGGCCACGTAGCATCGCGTTGCCCACCACTCATGAAAGGGGAAAGCATGTCCCGAGAGCTCGGGAGGTTCTTCCGCGCAGGCTTCGCCGTAGGGCTCGCCTTGCTGGCGGGTCGCGCCACGGCTCAGACCGAGCTCCCCGTGGCCGAGCTCGATCCGCTCTTCCAGGGCGGGCGCGAGGGTCACGCCTACACGCTCGCGATGCTCGAGCTGGGCATGCGCATGGGCGCGGCGACCACGGCGGCGCTGCGGGACGATCGCGAGCGGGCGCTCGCAGCCGTGAAGTCCTTCCGCGAGCAGTGCGCCACCGTCGCGAAGATGGTGCCCTCCTGGAAGGACCAGTTCCGCGACTCGACCGTCGCCGAGCTCGAGGCGGCGGTGTCCGCCAAGGCCGACCTGGCGACCCGCCGCAAGATCGTGACGCGCATCGAGAAGTCGTGCACGACCTGCCACGCCCGGTACATGTTCCCCGTCCAGGCGCGCTACCGCTGGGGGAGCTTCGCGAACGCCAGCGTCCCCGGAGACCAGGGCGGCCTGCGCTTCCACCAGCTCATGCTCGACCTGTCGAACAGCCTCGGCGCGGTGCGCGGCGACGTCGAGTCGGGGCACCTCGCCGACGCGCAGGCTGCGTACAAGCAGCTCCTCGACCGCTTCAACACGATGGAGCAGCTGTGCGCGAACTGCCACGACCAGCCGCGCCAGTACTTCATCGACCAGACCGTCAAGGGGCGCATCTTGAAGATGGGCGGCCTGCTGCGCCGGGGGGAGACGCGCGTCTCCGAGTACGCTCACCTCTTCAAGGACATCAACGAGATGAGCTGCCTTCCCTGCCACCAGGTGCACATGCCCGCCGCGTTCCAGCAGGCGTTCATGAGGGAAGGAAAGCCGTAGGCCCGTCTCGCCCGGAGGACGCGCCTCGCCGGGACGCGGATCGCGTCCCGGCCGCTCGCTCCGCGGAAGGCCCCGGGCCCTATGCGGCCGGCACGTCCGCCGCCTTGGCGGGCCGCGGCTCGGCGGCGGGCTCGTGCTTCGGCTGCGCGCGGGGCGGCAGCTTGGGCTCGAGGTCCTCCACCTCGAGGCCGAGGCCGATGCCGCCCTTCTCGAGCCAGGCGTGCTCGCCGGCCAGGACGGCGCGGCCCATGGCGTAGGCGGCGGCGTCCTCGTTCGACCAGAGGCCGTCGAAGAGCGCCTCCACGCGGCGCCGGGACGAGAGGCAGAAGTGATCGGCGAGCCGGATGGCCTTCGCCGCCTCGGGACGGCCGGAGGCGCGGAGCGCCTCGGCGCGGGAGACGCTCGCGGCCATGGCGAAGAGCTCGTTCGCGACGTCGACGACGCGGAACAGGTACGCCTGCTTCCGCTCGGCGGCCGCGCGGAACACCAGCATGGCGTGGAAGATCTCGCGGGCGAGCCTGCGCGAGGAGCGCTCCACGAACCGGAGGTGCCGGGCGAGGCGCCCGAAGCGGCCGAAGCGCGGGGCGAAGAGGCCGCGGAACCAGAGGCCGAGGTACCAGGTGGCGTAGAACCAGCCGACCCTGGGGAGGAGGGCGAGCTTCTTCCCCGCCGGCACCTCGGGATCGATGAGCGCGCCGGAGATCTGCAGGTGCTTGTCCACGGCCTCGCGCGCCATGAAGAGGTGCATGATCTCGGACGAGCCCTCGAAGATGAGGTTGATGCGCGCGTCGCGCATGGCGCGCTCCACGCCCACCGGCGCCTCGCCGCGGGCCGCGAGCGAGGACTCCTTCTCGTAGCCGCGCCCGCCGCGGATCTGCATGGTCTCGTCCACGATGCGCCAGGCCTTCACCGTGTTCCATTCCTTCGCGGCGGCGGCCTCGAGGCGGATGTCGTAGCCCTTCCTGTCGGCGAGCGACTGGCAGAGGTCCGAGACCGCCTCCATCGCGTACACCGTGGAGGCCATCTCGGCGAGCTTGTGCGCGATGGCCTCGTGCTTGCCGATCTCCTGGCCCCACTGCGAGCGGGCGTTCGCCCACTTGCGGCAGATCTCGAGCGCGACCTTCCCGGCGCCGACCACCGCCGCGGGCAGGGAGAGCCGCCCCGTGTTGAGCGTGGTGAGCGCGATCTTGAGGCCGCGCCCCTCCTTGCCGATGACGTTCTCGACCGGGATCTTCACGTCGGTGAAGCGGAACGCGGCGTTGGCGAGCGCGCGCAGGCCCATGAAGCGGCAGCGGTGCGTCACCTCCACGCCCGGCCACGCCGTCTCGACCACGAACGCGCTGATGGCGCTCGTCTTCGCGTCCCGCGCCATGACCACGAGCAGCTCGGCGAGGGTGCCGTTCGTGCACCAGAGCTTCGAGCCGTTCAGGACGAAGTGCTTCCCGTCGGCCGTCTTCTCGTAGGTCGTGGTGAGCCGCGCGGGGTCCGAGCCGACCACGGTCTCGGTGAGCGCGAACGCGCTGATGGCGCCCTTCGCGATGCGCGGCAGGTACTTCTTCTTGAGCTCGTCCGAGCCGAAGATCTTGAGCGGCTGCGGGACGCCGATGGACTGGTGCGCCGAGAGGAGGGCCGACACGTTCGCGTCGTGGCTGCCGAGGAGCTGCATCGCGCGGGAGTACTCGACCTGGTCGAGCCCGAGGCCGCCGTACTCCTCCGGCACCTTCATGCCGAAGGCGCCGAGCCGCCGGAGGCCTTCGACCACCCGCGCGGGGAGCTCGCCCGTC
>DATDDC010000194.1:0-13617 GCA_036523995.1 Anaeromyxobacter sp. | reverse complement strand
CCCGCACGCGCCTGCGGTGACGCTCGATCGCGGAGAGCCAGCCCGCCGCCTTGAGGCCCAGCGTCACGGGGGCCGCCTGCTGGAGCCAGGTGCGGCCGGCCATGGGCGTACCGCGGTGCCGCTCGGCGAGCGCGGCCAGCGCGGCGGAGAGGCGCGCGAGGTCGCCCTCCAGGACCGCGAGGCCGCGGCGGAGCTGGAGCACGAGGCCGGTGTCCTGGACGTCCTGGCTCGTCGCCCCGCGGTGAACGTGGCGCGCCGCCGCCGGATCGGCGCGGGCCACCGCGGCGGTGAGCGCGTTCACGAGCGGGATGGCGAGGTTCCCGGCGCTCTCCGCCTCGCGCGCGAGGAGCGCCGGGTCGTAGAGCTCGGCCCGGCAGGCCGCCGCGATGGCCGCGGCGGCGTCGCGGGGGACGAGCCCGGCGGCCGCCTCCGCACCGGCCAGGGCGGCCTCGAAGTCGAGCATCCCCTGGAGCCGCGCGGCGTCGGAGAAGATCTCGAGCATGCGCCGGGTCGAGAAGAGCGGCCCGAGGAGCTCCGCCGAGGCCGTCGTCGTCATCCCGGTCTGGCCCTCCTGCGCTCCGCGGCTCGCGCCCGCTCAGCAGTCGAAGAAGACGGTCTCGCCCTCGCCCTGCAGCACGACGTCCCAGGAGAAGCGGCCCGCCGCGGCGCCCGGCCGGGCGACGAGCGTGGCTCGGCGACCCGGGTCCACGAGCGAGAGGATGGGGTCCTCGCGGTTCGCGGCGTCGTCGGGGAGGTAGATGCGCGTGACGAGGTGCCGGAGGAGCCCGCGCATGAACACGAAGCAGACGAGGTGCGGCGCCTGGAGCCGGCCGCCGGGGCCCGGCGCGCGTCCGGGCCTCACGGTGGCGATGCGGAAGGCGCCTGCGGCATCGGTCGGCCAGCGCCCGAATCCCTGGAAGCGCGGGTCCACCTCGCCGCTCCGCGGATCCTCCGGGTGCGGATAGCGGCCCTCCGCGTCGGCCTGCCAGGTCTCGAGCATCGCGTCCGGCACCGGGTGCCCGTCTCCGTCGAGGACGCGCCCCGTGATCTCGATCCGCTCGCCCGCGACGCCGGCCGGCGCGACCTCGCCCCCGAACCTCCAGGCGAGCCCGATGTGGAAATAGGGGCCGACCGTCTGCGAGGGGCTCGGGCCGGAGGCCATCTCAGCGCTCCATGGGCGTGGCCTCGCGGCCGCGCAGGACGACGTCGAAGCGGTAGCCCAGCGCCCGCTCCGGGACCGTGGTCTCCCAGTCGAACGCCGAGACGAGGCGCGCCCGCGCCGCTGCGTCGGGGATGCCGTTCCAGATGGGATCGAAGGGGAGCAGCGGGTCGCCCGGGAAGTACATCTGCGTGACGAGCCGGGTCGCGAACGCGGGGCCGAAGAGCGAGAAGTGGATGTGGGCCGGCCGCCAGGCGTTGGGGTGGTTGCGCCACGGGTACGCGCCGGGCTTGACCGAGACGAACCGGTAGCGCCCCTCACCGTCGGTGAGAGCGCGGCCGTAGCCGTCGAAGTTCGGATCGAGGGGCGCGGGGTGCTGGTCGATCTCGTGGCGGTAGCGGCCGGCGGCGTTCGCCTGCCATACCTCCACGAGCGCGCCGGGGACGGGGCGGCCGCCCTCGTCGAGCACGCGCCCGCTCACGACGATGCGCTCCCCGAGCGGCTCGCCGTCGTGACGGGCGGTGAGATCGAGATCGCTCGCGCTCACCTCGCCGTGGCCGAAGACGGGCCCGGTCACCTCCGAGAGCGTGTGGGGCAGGAGCACGAGCGGCCGCGCCGGCGCGCGGCGCGTCGACGACCTGTACGGCGGATGCAGGTACTCGGCCTCGCCTCCGGGCGGCGGCCGCCGATACGGCCGGATCGCCTCGGCCGCCCGCACCTCGTGCGCTCCCTTGCCGGCGGCGCCGGGCGTGCTGGGCGGCTTCTGTCCGAGCTGATCCGCGGGACGCGTCACGGTCGCGAGCCTCCGGAAAGTGTCCGGATAGCCCGCGGCGGGGCGCGCTTCACGCCTCAACGGGGGCGGGGCGGCGGCGCGTCACCACGGCCCGTCTGGCCGCATGCTCACCTCGGGGAAAGGTCGGCCTCCGCCCCATCGCGTCCCGTGCGCCGAATGCGGCGAGGTCGAGCTCGGCGGCGAGGGGTTTGACTGCGAGTGGGCGCGGCAGGTATCGAACCTGCGACCTTCTGCGTGTCAAGCAGACGCTCTACCACTGAGCTACGCGCCCGTGCCGTGGTCCCGCATCTTGCCGACTGCGCTACGGGTCTTCCGGCTGCGGCCCGCCGTTATAGCGCGCCCGGAAGCGGAGTCAACGGGCGAGTGCCCCTCAGAAGAACACGTCCTCCGCCGGCCGCGAGAGCCCGCGCCACTCGCGGAGGCGCGCCCTGGGCCGGCCGTCCACGTACTCGACGTGCGCGTAGGTGAGCTGCTCGGTCCGGCCCAGGCTCCCCATGTCGAGGAGCGTCATCGCGTTCCAGGTCCCGGTGTTCAGGTAGACCTTGTCCCGCCCGTACTCGCGGTAGAGCGGCACGTGCGTGTGGCCCATGATGACCGTGTGGAAGCCGCGGTGGGCGAGGAGATGCCGCGCCTCGTGCTCCAGGGTCGGAAAGGCCGTGTAGCGCAGGAAGCGCTTCACGAGGTCGGCGAGCGGCATGGGGTCGAGGTGCGGGAGCCGCTTCAGCGCGGCGGCGGCCACGAAGCCGATGCTGCGCGCGGTGATGCGGACCACCGCCTCGGGGTCGTTGAAGAGCGCCCAGCGGTAGTAGCTCGAGAACGGGGCCACCTTGTCGATGTACGGCCGCTGCGCCTTCTCCTCGTTGAGGACGTGGATGATGTAGCGCGAGCCGAGCGGAAGGTTCAGGCACACCTCCCCGTCCCGCTCGGCGAAGTAGCGGTTCGGGTTGAACGCGTTCATCGGCTCGCGCTGCATCCCGTGCTCGACGTGGACCCCGTCGAAGTCGTAGGAGTCGAGGATGAAGCGGTGCGTCCCGCCCACGCGGCGGGAGACGGCCTCCCGCACCCCGGGGAAGAGCAGCCCCGGGTCGTGGTTCCCCATGATGAACGTGACGCTCCGCCCCGGGCCGGCCGCGAAGCGCTCGAGCGCGTCGAACACGAGCGGGTGACCGCGCAGGATCGCCTCGGTCTTCTCGACGGAGACGCGCTCGGTGATGGCCTCCTGCATGCGGCCGTCGAGGTCGACGGAGAGGAGGTTGAAGAAGTCCCCGTTCACGATGAGCTCGACGTCTCCGCCCTTCCACTCGCCGTCCGCGTGGTAGTCGAGGAACTGGGCGAACTTCCCGTCCTGCCGGAAGTCCTCGAAGACGTTCACCGAGCCGTCGTCGCGGTACGGCCCTTTCCCGAGGTGGAAGTCGGAGACGACCAGCTTCAGCTTCCGGGCGGTGCCCACGAAAGAAAACCTAGGCACGCCCGCCAGTCCGGGAAGCGGGCGCCCGCCTGGGTCCCGCGTGCGGTCAGGCGCCGCGCGGCGTGCGCGCCGCGCGCAGGAAGAACAGCGAGTACTGCGCGAAGGAGATGGCGACGCACTCCGCGGCGAGCAGGCCGAACGCGACCGCGAAGCCGGACACCTCCCTCACGGGGTAGACGAGGTCCCCGGCGAGGACCACGACGACCGTCGCGGCGATCGCGACCGTGGCGTACTTCCCGATGCGGGTGGGGGCGATCGGGACCTTGTGGTGGGTCGTGCGCAGGAGGGCCGCGCCGGCGAGCTGGGCGAGGTCCCGCGTGACCACGATGACCGGGAGCCACCAGGGGAGCCGCCCCGTGGCGGCGAGGGCGATGAGCGCGCAGGCGGCGAGGAACTTGTCGGCGATGGGGTCGAGGAGCGCGCCGAGGCGGGTGGGCTGCCGCATGGCGCGCGCCGCGAGCCCGTCGAGGACGTCCGTCGCCGCCGCCGCGGCGAAGGCCGCGAGCGCGCGCATCCGGTCTCCCTCGACGTAGAGGACGAGGAAGACCGGCGCCAGCGCGATGCGGAGCGCGGTGAGGCCGTTCGCGAGCGTGTACGGCGAGCCCGCGCGGTCGTTCACCTCGCCTCGTCCCGGCTCCTGTTCCACTCCTCCCATTCGTCCCCACCTGCCTTCGCGAGCGCGAACGCCTCCGGCTCGGCGGGCACGCCCGTGGCCGAGACGCGGACCTGCATCATCGCGGTGACGATCTTCTCCCACTCCTCCCGCGAGACCTCCTGCGGGCCCGCCACCTGGCGGCGCTCGCCCTGCGCCGCGCCGTGCTCCGGGCGCGGGATGCGCCCCGCCGCCACCGCCACCGTGCCGCTGTAGACCTTCACCACGACGGACTTGTCGGTGGCGGCGTCCACTCGGAACGTCGTGCCGCGCACGCCGGCGACGGCGTTCTCGGTCCGGACCTCGAAGCGGGCCTCGCCGCCCACCGCCTTCGCCACGTTCGCCCACACCTTCCCCACGACCAGCTTCGCGCTGACCTTCCGATCCTCGACGCTCGCCCCGAAGGCGGCCTGCTCCACCGTGGCGCGCGAGACGGGCCCGAGGCGGAGGACGCTCTGGTCCCCGAGCTTCACCTCGAGCCGCGTGCGCCGCCCCGTCTCGAGGACGTCCCCGGGGAAGACGGCGC
The DNA here is from genome assembly GCA_036523995.1 of Anaeromyxobacter sp. Classification (GTDB taxonomy): domain Bacteria; phylum Myxococcota; class Myxococcia; order Myxococcales; family Anaeromyxobacteraceae; genus Anaeromyxobacter. The sequence continues at coordinate 9,019 of DATDDC010000194.1, read as the reverse complement.
TCCCCACCGCGAGCTTCTCGGTCTTGCCGCCGGCGGAGCGGGTCGCCTCCCCCGCGACGAAGGTGACGCTTCCGGCGGGCTGCGGCGCCGCCGGAGCGGCGGCCGCGAGGAGGGCCGCGCCGGCCAGCGCGGCGACGATGGGGGCCCGGGCGCGCATGGCTACTTGAGCTCCACCTCGACCGCGCCCTGCGTGACCTTCCTCACCTTGACCGTGAACCCCTGGAACTTGCGCGTGGCGAGGTCCGTCGCGAACGACTGGCTCGTCCCGGCGAGCGTCACGTCGAGCTCGGCCTTGCCGTTCTCCATGGAGCGCTCCTGGACGTCCTTCACCCCGCGCACGCTCTGGACGAGGAGGCTCTTGAAGGCGGCGAGCCGGGCGTAGTCGTCCACGCCGCTCACGGCCATGGCGATGCGGCGCGAGCCCGACTGCTCGCGGGTCCACACCCTGCCGATCTTCGCGAAGAGGTCGCGCGCGAGCTGGCGGCCCGCCTCGGAGAACGCGTTCCGCCCCGCCGTGGTCTGCTCGAAGCCGCGGCCGGACATGCCCGTGAACTCCGCGGTCGCCACGATCTCGCCCGTGTCGGTGCGGACGGCGCGCGCCGAGACGTTCGCCACCGCCGAGTAGAAGGTGCCGTTGTCGAGCTGCATCTCGCCGAGCGGTTTCGCGATGGCGCGGCCCACCACGACGAGGTCCGCCCCGCTCTTCACGCCGATCTCGCGGGCCTGCTGGAGGTTGGGATCCGCCCCGATGGCCTCGAGCTTCACCTTGCCCTGGAGCACCTCCGGGTCGACGAAGGTGAACCCGGACTTCTCCATGCGGTCCATGAAGGCGTTCTCCATGACGCGCAGGTCGGCGGTGTTGCCGCCGCCCTGCCACCAGCCCGTGGCCTGGGTGGCGTTGATGGCCTGCTCGGCCACGAGCACGAAGATGCGCGGCATCCCGGCGCGCCGGTAGGCGATGCCGAACGCCATCATGTCCTCGTCGAGCTTCGCCTCGGACACCTCGCAGCGGAGCTTCGTCGTCCAGGTGTTCCCGTCCTGCTTGTCCTCGAGGACCTGGAACTTGCGCACGTAGCCGACGGAGTGCGCGTAGATCTTGTCGGAGAGGAGCTGGGCCTGATCCGTCTCCGACGAGGCGGTGACGAGCGTCGTCGCCACCTGCTGCACGCAGTTCCGGAGGGCGTCGTCCTTCGCCTGCTCCTTCGCGGCGAGCACGTCTCCGGCGAGGGCGGCCTGTCCGACCGCCTCGGTCGTGCGGACGTCTTCCCGGGCGCCGGCGGCGGAGGCGAGCGCGGCGAGGACGATTGCGAGGGCGAGCTTCATGTCGTGTTCTCCTGTCCTAGTCCGCGAGGATGACGACCTTGCCGTCGGCGAGGAAGGCCAGGTTCCTGCCGGAGAGGCTCGCGGCGTCGGCGCTCGAGATGACGAGGTCGGGCCCCTGCGCCCGCACCGCCTTCACCACGATGGGCCGCTCGCCCACGCGGTCCTTGAGCGCGGCCCGGGCGGCGTCGAGGTCGGGCGCGTACGCCGCAGCGCCGCCCGCCTTGCGCCCCGCCTCGCCGAGCGACGCCGGGCCGTAGAGCTCCTTGCCGGACTCGTCCACGATGCGCGGCGCGAGCGCGGGGACGAGCTTCTGGCCGCGGGCGTCCACGACGAGCGAGGTCCCCGGCGCGGCCGGGTCGGCCTTGGCCGGCTTCGGCTCGGCCTTCTCCGCCGGCTTCGGCTCGGGCCGGGGCAGGAGCGCGTCGGAGAGGGCGCCCTCGAGCTGCACCTCGACGTCCATCTCCACGCCGCCGTCGGAGAAGTAGCGGGGCTTGCCCACCACCTGGAAGCCGCGCACCAGCGCCTCCACCTTGCCGGTGAGCGCCGCGTCGGACTGGAGCGCGCCGCCCACCGTCCGCCCCGACTCGAGCTGCACGCCCTTGAGCGTCTCCATGCAGCTCCGCAGCGCGTCGAGCTTGGCCGCCCGCTCCGCCCCGATTCGCGCCACCGCCGGGTTGCCGCCCGCGTCGCGCAGGTTCGCCGCTCCACTGCCGGTGCACTTCACGACCTTCCGCTGCCAGTCCACCGACCCGGGCGCCGCGCGGGCCGCGGGCGGGGCCGCGAGGCCGGCTGCCAGGGCGACCACGAGGGCGAGGGCGACGCGCATGGGATCCTCCGCTCCTTCACGTCCGCTCGATGAGACTTCTCCGGGCGGAGCGAAATTCTAGCATCGACGCCCCAGAGACTACCGAGTGTCGGCGCGGGGTTGCTGTGACCCCGGTCACCGAGCGTGATCGCCCGACCGGGCGCGCCTCGCCCTGCTACCAGCGATCGCGCAGGCGCCGAAGTGCGACGAACACCTGCTCGTCGCTCGCCCCGGGGTCGGCGCCGGCCCGGCGCGCGGCCGCCGCGCGCACGTCCGGATGGGCGGTCCGCAGGAAGAGGTTCGCGCGCCGTTCCTCGGCGAGCGTGGGCGCCCTCGGCTCCTCGCCCGCCTTCCGGAACGCGCGCGCCGCCTCGAGCCGCGCCCGCGCGGCGTCGTTCCCGGGCTCGAGGTCGAGCACGAAGGGGAAGTTCGACTCCGCGTAGTCGTGACCGGGATGCACCTCGAGCGTGTCCCGGAGACGTGGGAACACCTCGGCGAAGCTCCGCGCCAGCCGCGCGGGGTCGCCGCCGTGCCGGCAGTTGCCGCAGCCGCCCCAGAACAGCGTGTCGCCGGTGAGGAGCCGGCCTTCCCATTCGAGGAGCACCGAGCCCGGCGTGTGCCCCGGCACCTCGTGGACCCGGATGCGGAGCGCGCCCTCCGCGATCTCGGCCCTGCCGGCGAGGTCCTCGTCCGCCGCGAACCAGGGCCGGTCGGCGCCGTGGCCGAGCACCCGGGCGCCGATGCGCTCGCGGAGCGTCGCCGAGCCGCCGCTGTGATCGGGGTGGCCGTGCGTGTGGATCACGATCCTCGGATGAAGGCCGTGGGCGGCGGCCATGCCGAGCGCGACCACCGGGTCGCCCGGGTCGACGAGGGCGGCGTCCTCCCCCACCGCGAGCAGGTACGTGTAGTTGTCCTTCCCGTAGCGCCGCCGGTCGAAGGTCGAGGCGGCCATCACGCGTCCCGGGGGTAGTGGGTGAGGCCGATCCGGTTCCCCTCCGGATCGTGGAAGTAGATCGTCCAGCGCGTCCGGTGGACGACCGGGACGCCCGCCGCCTCGAGCCGCGCCTCCCAGACGGACCGCTCCGAAGCGGGGATCCGCAGCGCCACGAGGTGGAGCCCGGGCTTTCCGTCGCGCCATGGATGTGGGACAGGAGCCTCCAGGGCGCGCTCGAGCGCGATGAATCCCCAGCCGCCCTCCTCGACCGAGAGCCACACGCTCCGATCCCCGCCGCCCTCCCTGGGCCAGCGGCGGAGGACCGGCAGCCCGAGCACCTCCCGGTAGAACCGCTCGCAGCGCGCCAGGTCGGAGCACTGGATGGCGAGGTGATGAAACGCGAGCGGCACCGGCGGAAAGCCTAGCGCCGGCGCCGGGGCCAGCCAAGCGATGAGGCGGGGAAGTGTCTCACCCCCGGCGAGCGGGACGCCGCGCACCCGCGTCCCCGGAACGCGGGAGCCGGGCGCTCGGGAGGTGCACGCATTGCCGCAGCGACGGCTATTCCTCCCCGTCCGCACCATCGCCGCGAAAGGCGCATTGCCCCGCGCCGGGACGAACGTCCCGGCCGGCCAGTTCAGAAATCGAACGCTTTTCGGGTGGTTCTGCTTACTACACTCCGAGTCACAGGATTGATTCACGCCAACGTCCGGCTCGTCGCCTCCATGGGGGGATTCAACGTTTGCACCGGGGTTTGCTACTCTTTCAACTGAGCGTTGAAGGCATTCTCTGGGCGCGGGGGGCTGCGTTTGGAGCGGTTGCGAGACAGGCTGGGCCCGGGTCCTCGAACGGAAGCGATGGAGAGCCTCGCCCGCTGCCGGAGACGGCAGGGGCAGGGACGGATCGTGGCATTCGCGAAGCGGGGGAGGCTCTCGTGAAGAACAAGAAGCGGAGCTGGGACGATGTGCGCTGGACGCCGTTCGGGCCGATCGACGCGCCCGGCGACGAGCTTCCCAACAACCGGCTCTGGGCCGAGCAGGGCCTCGCGAAGTGGTACGCGAACTCCATCTACGTGGTGCGGTTGATCGCGCTGCGCGCCCCGTCGCCGTTCGGCCTCGTCATGTGCCTGACCGTGCGCACGCACGATCACCAGCCCCGGCACGACTGGAGAGAGCTCCAGCGCATCAAGAACGAGCTCGTCGGGGACACGACCGAGGCCGTCGAGGTCTATCCCTCCGAGGATCGCCTCGTCGACAACTCCAACTACTACCACCTCTTCTGCTTCCCGGAGCTCGCCACGGAGGACGGCTGGCTCCCCTTCGGCTTCACGGAGCGGCTCGTCATCGAGGGAAGCGGCGAGACCGGCAGGCAGCGCGACTTCCGCCCCGAGATCCGCCCCGAGGACGTCTTCCATCGCAACGCCGTGAGCTCGTACGCCGTCGTGGCCGGACCGAACGACAAGGTCGCGGGGCGCTGCGCCCAGGACGGCAGCGCCATCGTCTTCCGGGCCGGCTGCGAGACCACCCAGACCGTGAACGGCAAGGTCGTGAGCATGCTCCGCGGCGAGTGCCAGAGGAAAGGCCACCTGGTCCTCGTCGCCGCGAAGACGGATCTCGACGACGTCGAGGAAGGGTCGACCGATCCCCCCGTGGCCGCCCTGGAACGCTCCTCGTCGAAGGCCTCGGATCGCGAGGCAGCGCAGTAGCTCCGCGCACCCGGCCGCATCGCGCGGCTCCCGTCGCCGTCGGCTCCGCACCCGGCGAGGTCGGCGAAGGCGAGAGCGCTCGGCGGCTCGGAGGGGCGGCCCGCATCGGACCGTCCCGGATCGCGTGGTACATTCGCGGCCAGCGTGGCTTCCCCCGCAATCGGAAGACGCCTGCTCCTCGTGGCGGAGGACGCCGATCTCGCGACGCTCGTCGCGCTCGCGGCCTCTCGCCTCGGGGCGGAGATCGTGTCCGTCTCCACGGGTCGCGCCGCCCTCGACGCCATCGCCCGGCGCGCTCCCCACGTCGCGGTGCTCGATCTCCCGCTCCCCGACGTGCGCGGAAGCGAGGTGCTCGCCGTGCTCGCCCGCGTCCGGGTCCCGGCCGTGGCGGTCTCCGGCGTCTACCGAGGGCCGCGCGCCGCGGAGGAGGTGCGGCGGCTCGGCGCCTGCGACTTCTTCGAGAAGCCGTTCGCGGTGGAGGCCCTCGTGGCGGCCGTGGCCCGCGCGCTCGGCGTCACCCCGCCGGGCGTCGAAGAGGAGGCGAGGGACGAGGTCACGGGATCCCGCCCGCTGCGCCCGGAGGAGGTCCCCGAGGCGATCTCCGCCGCTCCGCTCCCCGCGCTCGACGACGGGCCGGTGGCGGGCGGCCCCGCGGCGCGCGACGGCCTCGATGCGCCGCTCCCCGGCTCGCGGCGGCCCAGGCCGGCCGCGGACGACGGCGGGCCGCCCCCGGCCCGGGGCGATCTCGCCCAGACGACGTTGCCGCGCCTGCTCGTGGCGGTGCACCAGGGGCAGGCCACCGGCGCCCTCACGATCTCTCGCGGTCCCGTGAAGAAGATCCTCGTCTTCGAGGAGGGCGCCCCCGTGTATGCCGCGTCCAACGTGGGGGCGGAGCGCTTCGGCGCCATCTGCGTGCGCCGCGGCGTGGTCGGGCAGGAGCAGCTCGATGCCCTCCGCCGCGACGGGCCCCCGGGCGCGCGCACGGCGGACCTCCTCGCGCAGGCGGGGCTCCTCCCGCCCGGCAGGCGGACCGAGCTCCTCGCCGGCCAGATCCGCGCCGTCGCCTGGTCCGCCTTCGAGTGGCGGGAGGGCGGCTACGACTTCCAGCTCGGCCGTCCTCCGGCGACGCGCGTTCCCCTGCGCCTCTCCATGGGAGACCTCGTCCTCGAGGGCATCCTGCGCACGGCCACCCTGCCCCGGCTCCGCGCGGAGCTTCCGGGCGAGGTCCACCTCGCGCCCTCTCCGGATCCGGCGTTCGAGCTCTACGCGCTGGGGCTCCGCCCGCGCGAGGCGCACCTGCTCTCGCTGGCGGACGGCACGAAGAGCGTCGCCGACCTCGTGCGCCTCTCCGAGATGGACGTGCGGGACGCGCTCGCGTTCCTCCAAGCCTGCCGCGTGATGCGCGTCCTCGACGAGGTCGAGCACGTGCTCGCGAGCACGCGGCGCATCGGCTTCATGTGAGGGGCGGCCGGGCGGAGCCACGGCGCCGCGCCCCGGGCCGAGCGAGGGCGAGGAGCGCGAGCAGCGCGAGCTCGGGACCGGCGGACGAGCCGCAACTGCAGCCGATCTGCGTCTCGGCCGAGCGCGCCGCGCCGGCGGGCGGCGTGAGCAGGTAGTCCCCCGAGGAGCGGACCTCGGCCGCCGATGCGCCGGGGCCGCCCATCGCGGAGACCGGGAGGTCGACGATGATCTCCGCAGGCGCCGGCGGAAGGGCGTCCACCACCACCTCGGCCCCGCCGCCGCGGACCTCCACCAGCCTGGCGCCCGAGACGTGGGGATCTCCCGCGGGCGTGAGCCCGGAGAGCACGTCCACGAGGCGCACGAGCGGGAGGGCGACGCCGATCCGGCTCCGCACGTGCGTCCGGACGACGGCCACCTCCCCCTCGGCCAGCACCGGGCGGTCGGCCTCGAGCCGCACCTCGGCGAGCCCCGTGGCGTCGACGTCGAGGGTGAGGCTCGAGACGGGATCGGGCACGGCCTCGCTCGTGGCGAGCGTCGCCGTGGTGGGCCCCGCCAGAAGGGAGGGATAGGCGGCCTCGGGGATCGTCACGGTCCGCCGGACGGTGGAGCCCTGGGGAGGAGCGTCCGCGAAGGTGACCCCCGCGGGCCAGCTCCCGCCCCAGGTCGCCGTCGCGCCGCAGGCGAGCGCGATCGTGCCCTCGAGCGTGGCCGTGGCTCCGCCGGGCGGCAGCACCAGCCGGCCGCCCGGGCTCGCCAGCGTGAGCGAGGGCGAGATGGGCGCATCGACGGCCAGCGTCGCGGAGAGCTCGGTGAACACGCCCAGGTCGTCGGTGGCGCGCACCGTGACCGCGACGTCGGGCGGCGGCAGCGAGCAGAGGTTCACTCCCGGATACGTGTAGGCGAGCCCCTGCGCCGCGGGCGCGCCCGCCGGATCGCCGATCATCCAGTCCACGCGCGGAGCGGGGCCGTCCGGATCGCTCGCCTGCACGGCCATGGCGAGATCCACCCCGCGCTCGGGCGCTCCCGGGCTCCCCGGCGCCCAGGCCAGCGCGGGCGAGGCGTCGCCCGCGTCCGGATAGACGAGCACGGTGTCGCGCGAGGCCGGGTTCGACATCGTCACGACGAGGTCCTTGGCCCCCGAGCCGACGACGTCGGCGAGGCGGATGTCCACGGCGCGCTGCCCCGGCGCGGGCGCGCGCCAGACGCGGAGGCCGCCCAGGCCGGGATCGGGCGTCGCCACGACGATCTCCTGGAGCGCGCGGTCCCAGACGGCGAACGACGGCAGGCCGCCCACGTCGAGGCCGCGCACGATCAGCGGATCGACGAGGCCGAGCGCCGGGTCGAGCCCCAGGTCGCGCCAGGGCGTGAGCGCCGGGTTGGCGAAGTCCGCGGGATTGCCGGTGCCCTGGACCCACAGGAGCGTGCCCGCGGGAGGCGAGATCCCGAAGGCCGTGGCGTTCGTGAACACGAGATCGACCGCGCCGTCGAGGTTCACGTCGAGCGCGGCGACGCCCAGCGCATCCGCCTGGGCTCCGGCCGTGGCCGGCAGCCACGGAGGGTGCAGGCCGGTCTGATAGCCACCCACGAGGACGGGAGGCACGGAGAGCCTCAGCGCGGAGAGGTTCGCGGACGCCGGCACCGAGGTGTGGAAGAAGAGGAGGACGCCGCCGAACACGCCGACGGCCACGTCGTGGATCCCGCGCGTGCGCGCCGCGTCGGAGACCTGCACCGGGAAGGCCTCGTGCCAGCCGACGGCCGTGGGGACGCTCGTCGTCGGCGCCGTCCATGTCCACACTCGGTTGGGAGGGGGGTCCAAGGGAACCACGCTCGTGTCGAAGTCGAGGGCCACGAGCCTGGGCGTGTCGCTCAGGGTCACGGGGACGACGAGCACGTCGAGGGGGAGGCCGCTCGGCGAGGGCGCCTTGGGGAGGAGGTGCACGAACGAGACGACGGAATCGGAGCCGGTGGGGCTCGGCGTGTACGTCCGCTCCAGCGTCGGATCGCTGCCGAAGATCACGCCCACGCCCGTGGGGACGGGGCGCGCCACGTCGGCGAGCGAGTCCGCGCCGTTCTGCGAGAGGTATCCGGACCGATATCGCTGCCCCGACGCGCCCGACATCGGGAAGGAGACGGCGTTCCGCCGGAGGAGATCGTGCCAGGGCCGGACCTCGGACGAGAGGGGCGCCGTCTGGTGGAGGGCGAGGAGCGAGTCGCCCCCCGCCGCCACGAACTGGCCGGTGAGGACGTCCGTCTCCGTGGAGGGGAGCCGGATGATCATCGGCGTGTCGCGGAACTGCGCCGCGGCGCCGCCCGGGGCGGCGAGGAGGAGCGCGGTGAGCGCGGCGGGGCGAAGGCGTGCCATGGCCTAGTAGGTGAGCCGAGCCCGCACGTACAGCCGGCTCGTGTCCTCCGCGGGCGTGAGCCCGTCTCCTCCGAAGCCGATGAAAGTGTACCCGAGAGCGAGCCGGACCTCGCCTTTCGCGACACCTACCTCCACCCGCACGGCGTCCAGGGCCCCGAGCCGCCCACCTCCCAGGGGAGCGCGGCGCGCGTACTCGCCGGCCCCGTCGAACGGCCCGAAGAGGCGGACGCCGAGCCGGGCGCTCCCCGAGACGCGATCGTCGCTCCCTCCGGAGACGCGCTGGAGGGCGAGGCCGCCGCCGAGGCCCGCCTCGAGCCGGCCGAGCGAGGCGGTGGCCGCGAGCCGCGACACCACGCCGTCGCGCCGCACCTCGCCGGGGCGCATGTCGGCGAGGCGCGACACGCTCGCGAGCAGGGAGCCGCGATCGCTGCG
>DATDDC010000193.1:0-3702 GCA_036523995.1 Anaeromyxobacter sp. | reverse complement strand
ATGATGGTCATCATGTCCATCATCGCCACGATGTTGAGCTCCTTGATCTCGCCCTCCGCCTCGCGCTGCTTGCGCCGGGCGCGGCGGTAGAGCCGCGCCTCCTTCTCGCGCTGCAGCCGCTCGGCGCCGGGGCTCGGTGCGGAAGGCATCCGTCTCACCCCACGAACGAGAGCGACACGTCGAAGAAGAGCGGCTTGCGCTCGGTGGTCCCGTCCGGCTTCGCGAAGGTCCCCTCGCGGCAGGCGTCCATGGTCTGGATGAGGACGTCGTAGACGACGTCCGGATCCGCCGAGAGGATGACGCCCGTCTCGTTCGGGAACTGCTCCTTGATCTTCTTCATCTGCGCCGTGAGCGTGGCGTAGTCGTACCGGCCGTCCTGGAGCGGGATCGTCGGCGGCCGCGTGGCGTCCGGCGACGGCGCGTCCTGGCCGAGCACGCCGCCCGCGCCGGCGATGTAGAAGCCCTGCTTCCCGATGGCGACCGTGAGGAGGAGCTTCGGCTTGTCGTCCGCGACGGCCTGGGTGGCCTCGCCGCCGAGCTTCGGCGCCGAGACGTTCAGGACGCCGAGCGCGATGAGGCCCGTCATGCTGAGGAGCATGAACATGACGAGGTTCACGACGACGTCGAGGTACGGGACGATGTTGAGCTCGCCCGCGTGCTCCTCGTCTCGGATGCGCCGCCGCATCTCGCTCCCAGGGCCGGAGGCCCGGCTAGCCGGCGGACTCGAGCGGGTTCGTCTCGCCCGCGCCGCGGCGCGAGAGCAGGTTCTCGAGGCGGAGCGCGTTGTACTCGATCTCCTCGATCATCGTCTTCGCCTTCGAGGTGAGCATGAGGTGCGCCACGATGCAGACCACCGCGATGGTGAGGCCGAAGGCGGTGTTGTTCATGGCCTCGGAGATGCCCTTCGAGAGCATCGCCTGCTTCAGCTCGGGGCTCGCGGCGCCGAGGGACTTGAAGGTGCCGATGAGGCCGGTGATGGTGCCGATGAGGCCGACCAGGGTGGCGATGTTCGCGAGCGACCAGAGCGAGGCGATCCGCTTCGAGATCGCCGGGGTGGCCTCGAGCACCGACTCCTCGAGCGCGCGCGCCACCTCCTGCTCGCCGCGGTTCGCCCGGGTGAGCCCGGCGCGCACCACCTTCGCGAGCGCCGCGTTGGGCGCCGCCCCGCAGAGCTTCACGGCCCGATCGACGTTCCCGGAGAGGACGAGCTTCTGCACCTGCTCCATGAACGGCCCGGCGTTCAGGTTGAGGCGGAACGCCAGCACCAGGATGCGCTCGATGATGATCGCGACCGCGACGATGCTCGTCGCCACGTTCGCGAACATGAACGGGCCGCCTTCTCGGAAGAACTCGGCGAGGGTGTGGATCATCGACCGCCTCGGTGTGTGCGGGGAGTGGGGAATGCTCGCACGAGGTGTGTGCTTCGCCCGCGAATGGACAGCGTTTTTCGATACCAGCCCCCCGCGCGGAGGTCAAGCGGGCGGCCCGGGGACGCGAGCGTTCTCGCGGCCGTGGACGACCGGCTACGCGGTCTGCGGCTGCGGAGCCTCGCGGCGATAGCCGCACTCGGCGTTCGGGCAGGCGATGAAGGGGCCCGTCCGCTTCGAGTACTTGTCGAGGAGGTAGGCGCTCCCGCACTGCGGGCAGGCCTCGTTGCGCGGCCGATCCCAGGAGACGAAATCGCACTTCGGATACGACGAGCAGCCGTAGAAGGTGCGACCGCGCCGGGAGCGCTTCTCCGTGATGTAGCCGCCGCAGCCCTTCGGGCAGGAGACGCCGATGGAGACCGGCCTCGTGCCCCGGCACTCCGGGTAGCGCGTGCAGGCGAGGAACCGGCCGAAGCGGCCGCGCTTCATCACCATGGCGGCGCCGCACTCCGGGCACTTCTCGTCGACCGGGACCTCCTCCTCCTTCTGCGGGACGATCTTCCCGTCCTCGCGGAGGAAGTTCATCGTGTTCCGGCACTCGGGATAGCCGGAGCAGGCCAGGAACTCGCCCATGCGGCCCCACTTGATCACCATGGGCTTGCCGCACTTCTCGCAGAAGAGCTCCGTCGCGATCTCCTGGCGCTTCACGTCGCGCATGTGGACCTCGGCCTTGGCGAGGTCCTCCTTGAACGTGCCGTAGAAGTCCCGCAGGACGTCCTGCCACCCGGCGTTCCCGTCCTCGATCTCGTCGAGCCGCTCCTCCATGCCCGCCGTGAACGCCACGTCCATCTCGCGCGGGAAGCTCTTCACGAGCTCGTCCGTCACGATGACGCCGAGGTGCGTGGGCTTGAAGTTCCGCTCCACCTTCTCGACGTAGGTCTTCTCCTGGATGGTCTCGAGGATGGAGGCGTACGTGGAGGGCCGCCCGATGCCCCGCTGCTCGAGCTCCTTCACGAGCGAGGACTCGTTGTAGCGCGGCGGCGGCTGGGTAAAGTGCTGCTCGGGGTGCAGCTGCCGGAGCGCGAGGTCCATGCCCGGCTCGAGCGGCGGGAGCTGGCGCTCCTCGTTCTTCTTCTCGCCCTCGCGCTCGGCGGCGCCGTTCTCCGCCTTCTCCTCCTCGGCGCCGGCCTCCTCCTCGGGCGGCTTCGCGCCGTAGACGGCGAGGTAGCCGGGGAACTTGAGGATGGAGCCCGTGGCCCGGAAGGTGGCGCGGCCCGCGGCGATGTCCGCCGAGGTCTGGTCGTAGACGGCGGGCACCATCTGGCACGCCACGAAGCGGTCCCAGATGAGCTCGTAGAGGCGGTTCATGTCGCGCTCCCCGATCCCCTCGAGGAAGGGCGCCACGCGCTCGGGCGGAAACTCCAGATTGGTGGGGCGGATGGCCTCGTGGGCCTCCTGCGCCGCCTTCGCCTTCGTCTTGAAGACGTTGGGCTCGGCGGGGAGGTGGTCCTTGCCGTACTTCTCCGCCACGAAGGCCCGGGCCGCGTCCACGGCCTCGGTGGAGAGCCGCACCGAGTCCGTTCGCATGTAGGTGATGAGGCCGACCGTCTCGTCGCCGAGCTCGACGCCCTCGTAGAGCCGCTGCGCCAGCGTCATCGTCTTCTTGGCCGTGAAGCCGAGGCGGTTCGCCGCGTCCTGCTGGAGCTTCGCGGTGGTGAAGGGCGGCGGCGGGTTCCGCCTGCGCTCCCTGCGGTCCACCGTCTGGACCTGGAAGGGCGACTTCTCGACCTCGGCGGCGAGGGCCTTCGTCGTGGCCTCGTCCTTGAGCGCCGCCTTCTGGCCGTCGACCTTCCAGAGCTTCGCCGTGAACTCCGGCGGCAGCTTCGCCGCGAGGTCCGCGTCGAGCGTCCAGTACTCCTCGGGCTTGAACGCCTCGATCTCGCGCTCCCGCTCCACCACCAGCCGGACCGCGACGGACTGGACGCGCCCGGGTGGCAAAGCGTTTCAGGAAAGCTTCGGTGCGCGCGAGGCCGTTGGCTGGCGTTTTGGCATCGGGCACCGGGAAGCCGATGATGGTTTGGCCCAGCACGCCGCGCAGGCCGGCGGCCTTTGTAGCTTCGGCGACGACCTCTTCGAAGTAGTACATGTCGGTGAAAGTCGTCGTGCCGCCGAGCATCATTTCCAGCGCGGCGAGGCGCGTGCCGGCGCGGACGAAATCGGCAGAGACGTTGCGGGCTTCGGCGGGGAAGATGAACTTCTCGAGCCAGTCCTGCAGGCGCATGTCGTCGGCGATGCCGCGAAAGAGCGACATGGCGGCGTGGGTGTGGGTGTTGAT
>DATDDC010000192.1:0-2844 GCA_036523995.1 Anaeromyxobacter sp. | reverse complement strand
CGGGCCCCACCCGGACGCCGTCCGCCTCGAGCTCCAGGCGGAAGGGCTCGATGCGGCAGGAGCGGAACGCGAGGGGCAGCCCGCTCGCCGCCTCCGCGCGCGCCGCCGCCAGCGCGCAGATGCGCTCGCCCGCCCAGCGCGTGCGCAGGACGAGCAGCGTCGCCGCGACGAGCGCGACCACGAGGGCGAGGAAGGCGAGGGCGACCGTCCGCTTCTTCAAGCATCCGATTGTCGCCCGGCTCCGGCGCGAGGCCAAGGTCCGGGCTCCCGCCGCCGCCGGTCACCCTCGCCGCCCCGTGCCAGCGCCGACGCCCGCCCTGGTGCCATCCGGAGAGGGCCATGTGCGCGGGCCGCGCGTCCGACACCGGCGCCGCGCCCCCGAAGGCCCAGGGGCCCGGCCTGCCCTGGCGCGCGCACGGCACGGGCGGAGGGGCCCGGCGGCTACTTCAGCGAGTCGAGATAGCGATCGATCTCGGCGAGGTCGATGCGCGAGCGCTCGCCCGCCCGCCCGGCGGCAGGGCGCGCCGGCTCGGGAAGCGGCGGCGGCGGCGCCTCGATGCCGAGGTCGCGCGCGACGCGATCGACGAAGCGCTCGTCGATCTCCCGGGTGCGGGCCACGAAGCCCTCGAAGAGCGCGTTGTCGCACAGGGTGTTGATGAGGCGCGGCGTCCCGCGGCTGTGGGCGTGGACGCGCGCCAGGGCCGCGGCGCTGAAGGGCACGCGCGGCGCCCCCGCCAGCCTGAGCCGGTGCCGCACGTACGCCTCGGTCGCCTCCGGCGAGAGCGGCTCGAGCCGGTACTTGAGCGAGACGCGCTGCGCGAGCGGCGGGTCGAGGCGGAGGTTGTCCTCGATCTCGGGGAGCCCGAAGAAGACGAAGGAGAGGAGCTTGCGCTCCGGCACCTCGAGGTTCAGCAGGCCCCGGAACTCCTCCATGATCTCGCGGGTGGCGAGCATCTGGGCCTCGTCGATGAGGACGACGGCCTTCTTGCCCTGCTCGTAGATCTTCACGAGCCGCTGGTAGAGCTGGGAGAGGAGCGCGAGCTTCTCCTCGGCGGGGTTCTCCACGCCGAGCTGAACGGCGATGCGCTTGAGGAGCCAGCCCGCCGTGATCCCGGAGTGGATGATGACGAGGAGCGCCGCCTCGTACTCCTCCTCCGGAAGGCTGTCGAGCATCCTGCGGGCGAGCGTGGTCTTGCCCGCGCCGATGTCGCCGACGAGCACCGCGAGGCCCTTCATGCCGTCGACGGCGTGGGTGAGGCGCATGAGCGCCTGCGCGTGCTGGGCGGACGAGTAGTAGAACCGCGACACCGGCGCGTTCGAGAAGGGCTCCTGGGAGAGCTCGTAGAATTCGAGGTAGCTCACGTCGCGCCGATTCTACAGGTATCCGATGTTCTTCTTCGCTGCCCCGGAAGGCGGGGAAGGCGGGCGGGCGGGCGGGACCTGCCGCGCGGTGGCCCCTGCCGGTCGGGCCCTGGGCTCGTCCGGCGGCGGCCGTCCCGGGCCGCCGCCCAGCGCCTGCACCCGCTTCCCGGCGTCGCGGAAGGCGGAGTCGGCCTTGAGCACGCGCTGGAAGTAGTGGAGCGCCACCTCGCGATCGCCGGCCTCCTCGTAGGCGCCGGCGAGCTCGTAGTGGATCGCCTTCGCCGCGTCCCTCGTGAGGTGATCCGACGCGAGCGCCCGCCGGAAGGCCCCGATGGCGGCCCGGCCGTCCCCCTTGGCGGCCTGGCAGAGCCCGATCATGGAGAGGCAGTCGACCTCCTTCTTGCGGTCGTTCCCCTGCAGCGCGGTCTCGAACTCGTGGATGGCGTCGTCGAGGAGGCCCATCTCCTTGTACGCGATGCCGAGGTCGTAGTGCGTGGCGCTGTCCTCGGGCTTCACCGTCTGCTCGACGCCCTTCTTGAACTGGTTGAACACGTCCTCGACGGAGTACTGGAACTCCTCGTCGACCGCCGGCGCGCCGCCGCCCAGCTCGGCCAGCTCGCGCGCGATGTCGAAGCTCGCGTCCGAGCCCTCCGGCACGAGGTCGAGCGCCTCGCCGGGCTTCGCCACCCCGTCCACCCGCGACGGCGGGGGCGCCTTCGAGTCCAGCTCCTCGAGCTTCCGCTTCACCACGGGGTGGTCGGGGTAGAAGGCGAGGAGGTTCTCGAGCGCTCCGCGCGCGTCGTCGACGAGCCCCTGCTGCAGGAAGAACTCCGCCTCCTCGATCTCGTCGGAGAGGTCCACCGACGCCTCTCGCTCGGGCGGGGGCGCGGGCGCGCGGCGGGCCGCGCGCGGGGGCGGTGGAGGGGGCGGGGCGGCGATGACCGGGGGCGGCCGCGGCTCCGCGTCGCCGTCGTCCAGGACCTCCTCGGACTCGGCGGAGGCGCGGGCCGCCGCCTCGACGAGCTCGTCGTCGCCGCCGCCGTGCCGGGCCTCGTGGACGACGTCCTCCTCGGCGATCTCGGCGGCGACCTCCAGCGCGAGCCCGTCGTCCTCGCGGACGGCCTCGTCGGTGACGTCGCCGGAGGAGAGGACGATCTCCTCCTCCTCCTCGTCCATCTCGTCGACGAGGTCCACCTCCTCGGTGCCGCCCACGGCCGCGTTGAGCGAGGGGAGCTCGGGGTAGTCGGGAGCGATCTGGCGGAGCCGCATCACCGCGTCCCGCGCCCGATCGAGCTGCGCCCGGTCGAGGAGGGCGCGCGCGGCCAGCGCCCCGGCCGCGGCGGCCTCCTGCGTGCGCCCGGCGGTGACGTGGATCTCCCGCGCCTTCTCGTGCGCCTCGGCGCAGCGGGTGTCGAGGGCGATCACCTTGCGGAGGTGGTCGAGCGCCTTGTCGAGGAGCCCGTACTTCACGTAGACGTCGGT
>DATDDC010000191.1:0-2881 GCA_036523995.1 Anaeromyxobacter sp. | reverse complement strand
CGGCCGCCCGTCCTCGGCCACGAGCTCGGCGGAGACGCGCTTGCCGGCCGCCGGTCCCCAGTCCGGCCCGCGCGCGGAGATGCCGAGGCCGACGGGCGAGCCCGGCTCGACGGCCGGCGCGTCCGGCTCGACCTGCAGCGGCGCGAGCCCCGGGTCGCGGACCAGCCAGCGCAGCGCGGAGTTCCAGAAGCGGATGTAGGCGCGGTTGCCCTGGCCGCCCTCGGCCGCGAGGAAGCCCCAGCGCCAGGAGGCGTCGGTCGTGACGGCGAGCGTGCGCCCCGAGCCGACCTCGCGGACGGCGACGAGCGGCGCCGGGGCTCCGCCCACCTGCACCCCCGGCGCGTCGAGGAGGACGGAGGCGCCCGAGCCCGGCGGCAGCGCGCGCGTGAGGTTCACCGCGCTCACCGGCGGGAGCCCGCCCCAGGCCGTCTCGTTGGGCCCGTCGCCGGGGACGAGGCTCGTGACCGGATGGCGGCGCCCCTCCGGCGTGAGGCGGAGCTTCGTCTCCACCTCGGACATGGAGGTGCCGTCCACGGGCGACACCGGCAGGATCTCGCCGAGCGGCGTCTCGCCGTAGCGTCCGTCCCCGAAGCTCTGCTCGCCGCCGACCATGGCGAGGGCCCCGCCGTTCCGGACGTAGTCGCGGACGTTCGGCAGGTAGCGCTCGATCTCCAGCCCGCGGTAGGGCGCGTAGGCGAAGTTCACGAAGACGACCGCGTCGAAGGTGCGGAGCTGCTCGCCGAAGATCTCCTGCACCGGGAAGGGGATGAGCGACAGCTCGTGCTGCGGCCCCGGGTCGTCCTGGTTCGAGCGGAGGATGAAGAACGAGACGAGATCGACGTTCGGGTCCTGCTTGAGGAGCCCGCGCAGGAACCGCACGTCCCAGCTCGGCCGGCCGGCCACGAGCAGCACGCGCACGCGGTCGCGGATGACGCGCAGCACGAAGGAGCGGGCGTTGTTCTCCGTCACGACCTCGCCGGGCAGGACCGGCGCCGCCACGGTGAAGACGAACGTGCCGGTCTGGTCCGGCGCGAACGAGAGCGGCACGGTGTACCGATCCCTGCCGCGCTCGAGCTTGACGGTGGCCGAGGCCACCACCGCGCCCTCGCGGCGCAGCACGACCCGGACCTCCTCGTCGGCGAACCCGCGCGCGCGGAGCGTCGCCTCGACCACCACCGTGTTGCGCACGAAGGCGAAGTCGTCCACGGCGACGCGCTCGATGGCGAGGTCCCTCGGCGCGGCGCGCCCCACGGAGACGGCGTTCACGGGCACGCCCAGGGAGCGAAGCTCGGCGCGGGCCTCCGGCCCCAGGCCCTCGGCGAGCGCGGCGTTGTCGGCGCCGTCGGACACGACGAGCGCGCCGGCGAGGCGGCGGGTCGAGCCCGAGCCCGACGCCACGGCCTTGAGCGCGCCGAGGATGTCCGTGGCGCCGGCGCGCGGGGGGATGCCCTTCATCGCCTGCGCCGGATCGGCCGGGGCGACGTCGCCTCCGAAGGCCCACCACTCGACGTCGGCGCGGTCGCCGAGCCGCTCGAGCGCGGCGCGCCCGCCGGAGAGGAGCCTCGCGGCGGCGGCGCTCCGGGTGGGACCGTCGGGCTCCACGGGGAAGCCCATGGAGCGCGAGGCGTCCACGAGGACCGCGAAGCGGTTCCGCACCCGGGCCGTCTGGAGGAGCTCCACCGCGGGCTCGGCGAGGAGGAACACGGCCACCACGGCGGAGAAGGCGCGGAGGGAGAGGAGCGCGATGCGCCGGCCGCGGCGCTGCTCGCCCCGCAGGCCGCGGTGGGCGAGCCACACGGCGAGGACCGCGCCGAGGGCGAGGAGCGTGAGCGCCCAGCCCGGCAGCGGCGTGAGCACCGTCAGCCGCCAGTCGTTGTAGGACGCGCCGTCCACGAGCGCCTAGCTCCTCCGCCGCATGATGAACGGGAGGTGAACCGCGTCGTCCTTGTAGTCGGTGCAGAGCGCGTACATGGCGAGGTTCACGCCGATGCGGATGGCCGTCTCCCGCTGCGCCTCGCCGCCCGGAGTGCAGGGGTACTCCCAGTCGCCCACCTCGGTGCGGGCCCAGGCGCCGCCGAGGTCGTTCTGCGAGTAGAGGACCGCGAGCCGGCCGTCGAGCGCCTGCGCCTCGATCCACGGCTTCACGAGCACCCGTCCGCCCTGGCGGTCGAGCAGGTAGAAGCTCTTGTGGACGACGTGGTCCCGCGGGACCGGCTGGAGCGGCGCCGCGGGCAGGACCCTGGCGAGCTCGCGGCGCACCGAGGCGTCGAAGCCGCTCCCGTCGGACCCGTCGGCGGAGTCGACGAGGAGGAACCCGCCGTACTGGAGGTGACGGCGGAGCGCCGCGCGCTCCGGCTCGGAGAGCGGCGGCATCGCCCCCGCGCCCGCGAGGTAGAGCATGGGGTAGCGGTGGAGCCCGCCCTTGTCGAGCCGGACCGGCACCGCGTCGTTCGTGGTCTCGATCGAGGTGCGGCGCGTCAGCTCCCAGCCGAGGCGCCGGAGGGCGGAGGGGCGGGGGTTCCAGTTCCCGCCGTGCTGGATGTGGCCCACCGCGAGGCGCGAGGCGTCGCCCAGGGCGCGCGCCCCCCGCGGCCAGGCGGCGGCCGCGAGGGCGGCCGCGAGACCGCCCAGGAACGTGCGGCGCGGCAGCGGTCGCGGAGCGGAGGGCATCGGGCTTGATGTTAGGCGGGGCGGGACCCCGCCGCCAGCCGCACCGTCTCTGCTAGAGTGCACCGCCATGTCGCGAAAGGATCGGCGCGCCTCTCGCGCGGAGCGCCTGCAGGCCCTCCTCGATGCCGGCGACCACGGGGCCGCCCGCGCGGAGGCCCGCGCCGTTTTCGCCGACGGTGCCGCTTCGCCCGAGGAGCGCCGGGCGGCGGCC
>DATDDC010000190.1:0-2818 GCA_036523995.1 Anaeromyxobacter sp. | reverse complement strand
GCCCGAGCTCCGATCCGGCACGCTCGCCGACGTCCCCGCGCCCCGCCTCCTCGCGCTCGCCGCGCGGGCGGCCACCTCGGGGAGGATCGACCTCGAGGGCGAGGTGGCGCGATCGATCTGGCTCGAGGACGGGCGCGTCGTGGGCGCGGCGAGCGCCGACCCCGCCGAGCGCGTCGAGGAGCTGGCCCTGCGGCTCGGCCTCGTGACGCGCGACCAGCACCGCCAGATCGCCGCCGCGGCGGCGACCCTCCCCACCCGGCGCGCCGCGCTGCTCCTCCTCGAGCGCGGCTTCCTGAAGCCGACCGAGCTCACCTCGCTCGTCCGGCGCCGCACCGAGGAGGTCGTGTTCGGCGCCTTCGCCGACGCGGAGGCCCGCTTCCGGTGGGCGGCCGAGGAGGTCCCGCCCGAGGAGCGGACCGCCCTCGAGCGGGACACGCTCGCCCTCGCCATCGAGGGCGTGCGCCGCCGCTGGCTCGCGCCCCAGGTGGACGCCGTGCTGGGCGGCCCCGGCACGCTGCTCGCCCCCTTGGCGGGCCAGAGCCGGGAGAACCTCTCGCTCTCCCCGGCGGAGCAGCGGGTGGTGGCGCTCGCCGACGGCCTGCGCACCCTCGACGAGATCGTCCTGGCGAGCCCGCTCGACCCGCTCTCCACGCGCCAGGTGCTCGCCGCGCTCATCCTCGTGGGAGCCCTGGGGGTGCGGATGTTCCAGGGCGGGAAGCCGGCCGCCGCCGCCACGACCGCCATCGACCTCGCGCGGGTGCGGGAGAAGCTCGATCAGGTCCGGCGCGCCGACTACTTCACCATCCTCGGCGTGAGCCGCCTCTGCACGCCGCACGAGGTCCGGCAGGCGGCCGAGCGCCTCGCGGCCGAGTTCGAGCCGCGCCGCTACCAGGGCATCCGCGAGGACGGCCTCGCCGCCCGGCTCGACGAGATCCTGCGGGTGGTGTCCGACGCGAGGGAGATCCTCGCGGACGACCGGCTCCGGAGCGAATACTTGCGGGGGCTCGGCGACGACCGCTGATCGTGTGCGCGAGCGCCCCCGCTGCTTTACATACGTGGAGAGCGAGAGCCGAAATGGTGCGTGAGATCATCATCTGGCCGGACCCCGTCCTGAAGGAGATCGCGAAGCCGTTCGACGGCGTGGACGACGCCACCCGCCGCCTCCTCGACGACATGGCCGAGACCATGTACGCCGCCGACGGCGTGGGGCTGGCCGCGCCGCAGATCGGCGTCACGAAGCGCGCCATCGTCATCGACGTCTCGCTGCGGCAGCCGGAGCAGAAGCTCATCCACCTCGTGAACCCGGAGATCGTCCTCGCCGAGGGGAAGATGCTCTTCACCGAGGGCTGCCTCTCCATCCCGGGCGAGGCCGAGGAGGTGGAGCGCGCCTCCAAGGTCGTCGTGCGCGCGCTCGACTACCATGGGAAGGCCTTCGAGATCTCCGCCTCGGACGACCTCCTCGCCATCGCGCTGCAGCACGAGATCGATCACCTGCAGGGCACGATGTTCGTGGACCACCTCTCGAGCCTGAAGCGCGACCTCATCAAGCGCCGCATGAAGAAGCTCAAGGCCGAGCGCGCCACCGAGACGGAGAGCGCCGAGGACGTCCGCAAGGCGCCGCGCCACGAGTCCGCGCTGTAGTCGCTCCCACCACCCGCGACGCCCCCCGTTTGCGTTCCACCGCCGGGGCCGTCCCCCCTGCGTCGCTTGACGATGGGCCGCCCGGGGCGTACCGGTTCCGCAGGTAGGCCATGCGCATCGCCGTCGCCGCGCTCGCCGTGCTCGCCGTCGCCTTCTCCCGCGAAGGATGCGGCTCCGTCGATCAGGCGCTCGACGCCTGCGCCGGGAAGGCCTGCGGGGACGACTGCTCCCCGTGCGGACAGGACCGCTGCGGCGAGTCGCCCGCGCGGACGGTCTGCGACGGCGGCGGCCGCTGCGTCGTCTGGTCGCCGGACCTCGCCTGCTCGCTCCCCGATCCCTGCGCCGGCAAGGCCTGCGGCAACACCTGCGTCATCGAGGCGCCCTGCCGGCTCGAGAGCCCGCCGTGCATGCTGCCCGACTTCGCGGGCCAGTGCGACGCGCGCGGGCTGTGCGTCCCGGGCGGCGGCTTCACCTGCCCGATGGCGGACTCGTGCATGGACCGCGGCTGCGGCGTCCCCTGCAGCAGCGCCATGGACATGATGCCGGCCATGGCCTGCGACGGGGCCGGAAGCTGCATCTCCCCGGACATGCTCGCCTGCACGCCGCTGCCGGATCCCTGCGCCGGCAAGGCCTGCGGGGACGCGTGCGACCTCTGCGGCGGCATGTGCATGTTCCCGGCGGCGACGGTCTGCGATCGGAACGGCGCCTGCGTCTTCGGCGCGCTCGGGACGTGCCCACCCTGAAGCCGTCGATCCTCGGCCGCTCGTCGATCGCCGGCTCGGCACCGCGTCGGCCGAAGGCGGATGGATCGCGAGGCGCGGAGGCGCGCCAATACGTCGCGTCACACGACCCGGGGTCGAGAGGGGCGACGAGCTGCCGTACCGTCGGTCCACGAGTTGCGAGGCCGGGCGATTCTTGCGATCCTCGCGACGGCCCGAGCCGAACGCGTCCTTCTTCACGGAAGGTGAACAGCATCCCGGGCCCGGGAGCGGGGGGAGCATGTCGTACGAGGCCAGGGGAGGCGCGCCGAACGGTTTCCAGGGGACGGTCGGAAACCTTCCGCTCGTGGACCTCCTCCAGGTCTGGGCGCTGAACCGCTTCTCGGGCCTTATCACCGTGCAGAACGACGGCCTGACCGGCCACCTCTACCTCGTGGAAGGCGAGATCGTGCACGCGG
>DATDDC010000189.1:0-2808 GCA_036523995.1 Anaeromyxobacter sp. | reverse complement strand
CACGAGCTGGACGAGCCCGAACGAGGCCTACGAGGCCGGCGTCCGGAGCTTCGTCGAGCGCATCCTCTCCTCCGGCGAGTTCCTCTCGGAGCTGCGCGACCTCGCGGGACGCACCTCGCACGCGGGGAGGATCTCGTCGCTCGCGCAGGTGGCGGTGAAGTGCGCCGCGCCGGGCGTGCCCGACGTCTATCAGGGCTGCGAGCTGTGGGACCTCTCGCTCGTCGACCCGGACAACCGCCGCCCCGTGGACTTCGAGCGGCGGAGCCGCGCCCTCGCGGAGATCGACGCCGAGCTGGCCCGGGGGCCGGCCGCGCGCGCGGCGCTGGCGCGGCGGCTCTCCACCGAGGAAGGCCTCGAGGACGGGCGCGCCAAGCTCCTCCTCCTGCGCGTCGCGCTCCGCCTCCGGCAGGCCATGCGCGAGCTGTTCCTCGAGGGAGACTACCTGCCCCTCGCCGCGGAGGGGCCGCTCTCGCGGCGCGTGTTCGCCTTCGCGCGGATGGGCATGCGGCGCGCCCTCGTGTGCGCCGTGCCGCGGCTCGTCCTCCGCCCGCTCGACGAGGGCGGCGGCCGGATCCCCTGGGAGGGCTCGCTGCGCCTGGCGAAGGGGCTGCCGCGGCGCTGGCGCGACGCCGTGACGGGCGCCGAGCACGAGGGTGGGGAGATCGCCCTCGCGGACCTCTTCGCGGGCTTCCCGGTCGCGCTCCTCGTGTCCGAGGTCGTCCCGTGACGGCGGTGCGCTTCTACCTCGTTCGCCACGCGAAGGCCGAGGCGAAGGGTCCCGCCGACGACGCCTTCCGCCGCCTCTCGCCGGAGGGGCGCGAGCGGTTCGCCGCGCACGCCCGGAACGTGGCCTCGCGCCTCGCCCTCTCGCGCATCGCCACGAGCCCGCTCGTCCGCGCCCGCGAGACCGCCGACCTCCTCGCCGCGGCGACCGGCGCGCCCGTCGCCGAGGAGGACGCCCTCTCCTCCGGCGCCTCGAGCGCCCGCGAGATCCTCGCCCTGGGGCGGCGGCTCGGGGCCGGCGCGGCGCTCGTGGGCCACAACCCCGAGGTCCAGGAGGCCGTGGCCCTCGCGGCCGGGAGGGACGTCGACGCGAAGACGGGGGCCATCGCCGCGATCGACTCGGACGAGCGCGGCTATCGTCTCGCCTGGCTCGAGGCGCCGTAGCCTCGCCGCTTTGACCGCCCTCCGGCTCGGTTGCTAGCATGCGCGGCCGCCCGTGCCCGATCGCCTCCTCTACATGGCCCACACCTCGCCCGCGGTGAGGCGGCAGGCGCTGTACTCCGCGCTCTCGGCGCTCGCGCACGCCGGCGATGGGCCGCTCGCCCTCCACGTCTACACGGACGCGCCCGAGGCGTTCTCGCGGCTCGGGGGGCGCGCCGTCGTCACCCAGCTTCCGCGCGAGACCTTCGAGGGCTGGGCGCTGCCCGCCGGGTACAACCACCGCGCCAAGCCCGCCGCCATCCGCGACCTCGCCCACCGGCACCCCGCCGACCGCATCCTCTTCGCCGACGCCGACACGGTCTTCGCCGGCCCCGCGTCCGCGCTCTTCGATCGCATCGAGCCCGGGGCGGCGGTCATGCACCAGCGCGAGTACAACGTCGGGACGAGCGATCTCGCCGTCATGCATCGCTTCCGCCGGCACCTGCGGAGGGCGACGTTCCGAGGAGCGCCGGTCGCACTCGACCTCGACATGTGGAACTCCGGCGCCGTCGGCCTCCACCCGGCGCTCTTCCCCCTCGTCGACGACTGGCTCGCCTACCTCGACGAGGTCTTTCCCCAGGTGAAGCGCTGGGTCCTCGAGCAGTACGCCCTCGTCAGCGTCCTCGAGGCGCGCGGCATCGCCATCCGCGAGGCCGCCGACGTCCTCATTCACTACTGGTTCGACAAGGAAGCCTACTCCGCCGCCGCCGGCGCGGCGCTCGACCGGACCGCGCCGTGGCCCCTCGACGAGGCGCTCGCCTACGTGCGGGAGAACCCCATCTCGCGCCCTCGCCGGCCGCACGCGGCCGCCTACGGCAAGCCGGCGAACTTCTTCCAGCGTAGGTTCGGGTGGTAGCGGCGCCGCGCCGCCCGGTCCTGCTATCCTCGCGGGATGGCCGCTCCCGCCGTCCCCGAGGCGCCCCGCCCGGCCCCGCCGAAGTTCGTCGAGGAGCTCGACGTGCTCGTCCGGGCGCGCTACCCGCTCGTCTACCTCGTGACGAGCGAGGAGCAGCGGCTCGAGGCCATCCTGGGCGAGCTCGCCGAGAGCCACGGGAAGGCGTGCCTCGGCTGGTCCGTCGCGAAGGGCTTCGGGCGGCTCGGCGGCTCCGTGTCGGTCGCAGTCCCCGAGGACGCGAAGGAGCCGCTCGCCGCGCTCGCCGCCATCGAGAAGCTCGCCGAGCCGTCGCTCGTCGTCCTGAAGGACTTCCACCCCTTCCTCGCCGACCCCGGCGTGGTGCGCGCGCTCCGCGAGCTCGCGCACGCGCTCAAGTCCACCTTCACCACCCTCGTCCTCCTCTCGCCCACGCTCGTCATCCCGCCCGAGATCGAGAAGGAGGTCTCGGTCCTGGACGTTCCGCTCCCGACCTACCGCGACCTCCTCCAGCTCCTGCGCGAGATCGTGGGGGTGGTGCGCCAGGGAAACCGCGCCAAGGTCGAGCTCACCAAGGACGACGCGGACCAGCTCATCAAGGCGGCGCAGGGGCTCACGCTCGCCGAGGCCGAGAACGCCTTCGCGAAGGCCATCGCCTACGACGGCCGCCTCTCGAAGGAGGACGTGCCGCGCGTGCTCGAGGAGAAGCGTCAGGTGATCCGCAAGAGCGGGCT
>DATDDC010000188.1:0-12446 GCA_036523995.1 Anaeromyxobacter sp. | reverse complement strand
CGCGCCTGGCCGCGCTGCTCGCGCGCCAGGGCCTCGTCGTGGTCGTCGCGGCTACGGCGAACCGGGCGGTGCACCGGGATCGCGCCCGCGCGCTGGCGCCGCGGTACGTGGAGGTCCACGTCGCGACGCCAGCGGCGGAGTGCCAGCGGCGCGATCCGAAGGGGCTGTACGCGGCGGCGCAGGCCGGCCTCGTCGCCGGGCTGCCCGGGCTCGACGCCGCCTACGAGGCGCCGCCGTCGGCCGAGGTCACCGCATCGGGCGGAGAGGACGACCGCGCGGTCGATCGCGTGATGGAGATCCTGGGCGCGGGCCGGCTCGCCGCGGGCGGCCGAACACGGATCGAGCCCGTCGAGCGGACCTAGCCGAGCCCGCGGCCGGAGGAGGGGAGCGCGGGTCAGCGGACGAGGAGCACGGCGATCCCGATGGCGAGGAGCCGCTCGACGGTCGCGCGGCGGTAGAGTGTTCGCAGTTGCGCGGAGGTGCTCCATGCCGATCGCGCCTCTCTCCCCCGACGTGCCTGTCCGGGCGGGGATGCGGCCCGTGGCCTCACCGCCCGATGGCGGCGCGGCGAAAGAGCGCTGGCCCGGCCTCCTGCCGCCCGGAATCCCGCGGCGCGTCCCGGCCGAGCGCAGCGGGTGTGCTCCTTGTCGCATTGACTTGGAGTGTGGTCGGTGCTCCGATCCCATCGAGACACGAGGTGGGGGAACGCCATGGACGCGCACGTGGAGTGCCCGCCGGGCGACGCGGTCTTCTCGATCACGGGAGTCTTCGAGCCCATCGCGGCGATGCGGTTCCATGCTCGGGTCGCCGAGCTGCCGCTGGATGCGCTCGTCGTGCTCGATTTCAGCCACGCACGCGAGGTGAGCGATCTGGCGCTGGGGGTGCTGGCGGCGGCCATCGCGGCCTCGCCGCATCCGCGCATCGTCCTGCGTGGCCTCACGCACCACCACGAGCGGATGCTGCAGTACCTGGGCATCGACGCCCTCGTCCTCGAGCGGCGCGATCGCGACGATCGGTCCGGCGAGGCCGCGGCGGAGCCCTAGCGCTTCCTCGTCCTCCGCCCCGCGCGGGCGTTCGGGCTCTCGGTCGGATCTGGAAGGCATCTTCGTCCGGACGGACGTCTCCTCCGCCGCGGACGTCGAGGCGATGATGACGGCGGTGCTGCGCCGGTACGACCGGCTCGACGTCGCGTTCAACAACGCGGGCATCGAGGGGGTGATGGCGCCGACGGTGGACTGCACCGAGAGAACTTCGACCGCACCATCGCCGTGAACCTGAAGGGAACCTTCCTCTGCATGAAGCGCGAGATCGCGGAGATGCTGAAGCGCGGGCGCGGCGCCATCGTGAACAACGCCTCGGTCGCCGCGCTCGTCGGCTTCCAGGGCATGCCGGCCTACTGCGCCTCCAAGGGCGCGGTGGTGCAGCTCACGCGCGCCGCGGCCCTGGAGCTGGCCCGCTCCGGGATCCGCGTGAACGCCGTCTGCCCGGGCGTGATCCGCACGCCCATGGTCGATCGCATCACCGGAAAGGACCCGGCCGTCGAGGCGCCGTTCGTCGCCCTCGAGCCGGTCGGCAGGATGGGCCTCCCGGAGGAGGTCGCCGCGACCGTCCTCTGGCTCTGCTCGGACGAGGCCTCCTTCGTCACGGGGATCGCGATGCCCGTGGACGGAGGGCTCGTCGCGCAGTGACCGCCCCGCCGCGCTGCGGGATAAGTCGTTGAAAAGAGACGGGGCGCCGGACCCCGTACGGGTCACCGCCTGCACCCCCGCAACCTTCGTCCGGACGGCGGGGGTATTTCTTTCCACCATGGTCGGCGAGGTCATCGTCGCGAGGAATCTCGCCAAGCGATACGACACGCCGCGCGGAACGGTGCTGGCGCTGGACGACGTCGGGTTCACCATCGGCGAAGGCGAGTTCGTCGCCATCGTCGGGCCCTCGGGCTGCGGCAAGTCGACCCTCCTCAAGATCCTGGCCGGGCTCCTCCCGCGCACGAGCGGCCAGGTCGAGCTGCGCGGCAGCCCCATCACCGGGCCGCGCCGCGACATCGGCGTGGTGTTCCAGTCGCCGGTGCTCTTCCCCTGGCGCACCGTCCTCGAGAACGTGCTCCTCCCCATCGACGTGCAGGGGCTGGGGCGCGAGAAGAACCGGGCCCGGGCCCTCGACCTGCTCGGCCTCGTGGGCCTGGGCGAGTTCGAGCACCGCTACCCGGCGGAGCTGTCCGGGGGGATGCAGCAGCGCGTCGCCATCACGAGGAGCCTCATCCACGATCCGGCGCTGCTGCTCATGGACGAGCCGTTCGGCGCGCTCGACGCCATGACGCGCGAGAGCCTGAACGTGGAGCTGCAGCGGATCTGGATGGCGCAGCGCGAGACCATCCTCTTCATCACCCACTCCATCCCGGAGGCGGTCTTCCTCGCGGATCGGGTCATCGTCATGACGCCCAGGCCCGGACGGATCCTGGACGTGGTGCCGGTGCGGATGCAGCGGCCGCGCTCGCTCGACGTGACCTCGTCCCCCGAGTTCGGAGCGCTCGTGAAGCGCATCCGCTCGCATTTCACCGCCAGGACGGGGATCGACGCGTGAACGGGCTCCGCAGCCAGGCCACCCGGGCGCTCCTCCTCGGCTTCTCGCTGCTCGTGTGGGAGGCCGCCGTCCGGACGTTCCGCATCCCGACGTACGTCCTCCCGCCTCCGTCGCAGGTCTTCGGCGCGCTCCGGACCGGAACCGCGAGCGGCATCTACCTCCACCACTTCTGGATCACGCTCGGAGAGACGCTCCTCGGCTTCGCGCTCGGCTCCGCCGTGGCCTTCGTGCTGGGCACGGGCATCGCCGCGAGCCGCAAGGTCGAGTACTACCTCTACCCGTACATCGTCATGTTCCAGTCCGTGCCCAAGGTGGCGCTCGCGCCGCTCATCGTGGTGTGGTTCGGGCTGGGGCTCACCTCCAAGGTGGTGAGCGCCGCGCTCATCGCCTTCTTCCCCCTGCTGGTGAACACCATCGTGGGGCTGCGCTCGGCGGACGGCGACCGCGTCGACCTGATGCGCTCGCTCGCGGCCAGCGACATCCAGATCTTCTGGATGCTGCGGCTGCCCTCGTCGCTGCCCTTCGTGTTCGCGGGGCTCGAGGTGGCGATGGTGTTCTCGCTCGTCGGCGCCATCGTGGCCGAGTTCGTGGGGGCGAGCGCCGGCCTGGGCGTCCTCATCCAGAGCGGCAACTACACCATGGACGTGGCGGGCGAGTTCGCGGTGCTGTTCATCCTGGCGTGGATGGGGCTGGCGCTGAACTGGATCATCGTCGCGCTCCGCAGGCGGGTGCTGTTCTGGGACGAGTCGCAGAAGGCGGCCGCGGCGGCGAGCGCAGGCAAGGAGAGGCCATGAGGAAGGCACGTCTCGTCGCGTTGTCGCTGTGGGGATGCCTCGGCGCCGGGTCGGTGGCCGGCGCCGCGGAGGCGCCGGTCCGGGTGGGCTTCTGCGCGCGGACCATCACGTCGGCCGCGGCGCCGTTCGCGATCGCGACCAAGATGGGCTGGTACCGGAGCGCCGGGATCGCCGTCGAGCTCGTGCCCATCGCCGGGTCCACCGACTGCGTGAAGCTGGTGGCGACGGGGGACCTGCCGTACTCGCTCCCCTCCATCGAGTCCTTGCCGGTGGTGCGCGCCCAGGGCGTGAAGGCGAAGGTCTTCTACACGGCCTACCAGGGCAACATCTACGGCATCGCCGTGCCCAGGGAGAGCGCCGTCCGATCCGTGAAGGACCTGCGCGGCAAGAGCATCGGCGTCGCCTCGATGGGCTCGGGCGGCGTCCAGGTGGCGCGGAGCGTGCTCGCCCAGAACGGCATGGACCCGGAGAAGGACGCGCGGCTCGTCGTCGTGGGCGAGGCGGCGCAGGCCGCGGCGCTCCTGCGCAAGGGGGAGGTCGCGGCGCTGGCGCTCTACGACACCCAGTTCGCGCTGGTGGAGAACGCCGGCCAGCCCCTGCGCCAGCTCGACGTCGGCGCCGTCGCCCACTACCCCTCGAACGGCTTCGTGGCCCTCGAGCAGACGCTGCAGGACAAGCGGGCCCAGTCGATCGCGCTCGCCAGGGGCTACGCCATGGGGACGGTGTTCGCCATCGCGAACCCCGAGGCGGCCGTGAAGATCGTCTGGGAGGTGTTCCCCTTCACGAAGCCCACCGGGAAGGGGGAGGCCGACGCGCTCCGCGACGACGTGAAGACGCTGCTGGCGCGCGCCCAGAACTGGCGCCTCGAGGCGGGCGGCGTGAAGCGCTGGGGCGAGAGCAACGTGAAGGAGTTCGACGCCTACGAGGACTTCCTCGTGAAGTGGAACGTGCTCAAGCAGAAGGTGCCGGCGACCGACCTCGTCACGAACGCGCTCATCGACGAGATCAACCAGTTCGACGCCGCCAGGATCGCGGCGGAGGCGAAGGCGTTCAAGTAGCCCGGCGTCCGGACGAGCGCAGAGACGGCGAGGCGCCCCGCCGGCCAGGCCGGCGAGGCGCCTGCGGGCGGATCGCGCCGGTGCTCGAGGCGGCCGCTAGGCCCGGCTCTCCTGGGACTGGTAGTACTTCATGAGGATGCTCGCGACCTCGGGGCGGCTGAACTCGACGGGCAGCGCCATCCCCTTGGAGAGCATCTCCCGGACCTTCGTGCCGGAGAGGTTGATGAAGTCCTCCGGCTTGTGATCCGGCGCGTCGCGCATCATCACCACGCGGTTCAGCTTCTTGCTCCAGGCCGTGTTGTCCGCCCGGTAGGTGTCGATGTGCAGCGCGCCGCGCGGCACCTCGGCGTCGAAGATGGTCTGCGCGTCGAAGGGCCCGTAGTAGCTGCCGACGCCGGCGTGATCGCGGCCCACGATGAGGTGCGTGCAGCCGGTGTTCTGGCGGAACACCGCGTGCAGCACGGCCTCCCGCGGCCCGGCGTAGAGCATGTCGAAGCCGTAGCCGCTGATGACGACGGTGTCCTTCTCGAAGTAGACGTCGACCATCTTGCGGATGGCGCGGTCGCGCACGTCCGCCGGGATGTCGCCGGGCTTGAGCTTCCCGAGCAGCATGTGGATGAGGATGCCGTCCGCCTTGAGGTCGCGGTACGCCATCCGGCACAGCTCCTCGTGCGCGCGGTGCATGGGGTTTCGCGTCTGGAAGGCGACGACCTTGTTCCAGCCGAGCTTCTTCATCTGCTCGCGGAGCTGGTAGGCGGTGCGGAAGGTCTCGGGGAAGTCCTTCTCGAAGTAGGAGAAGTTGAGGACGCGGATGGTCCCGGACAGGACGGTGTTGCCGACGCCGTTGAAGGCGGCCACGCCGGGGTGCTTGGGATCGGTGGTCCGGAAGATGTTCTGCGTCATGACCTCCATCTGCGCGGGCGTGGCCTGCTCGACGGCGGCCACCTCCATCACGGCGATGGGCGGGTTCCCCTCGACGTTCGGATCGCGCAGCGCCACGAGCTTCTTGCCCTGGAGGGCGCTCGCGTCCTTCACGACGTTGAGGATGGGCACCGGCCAGAACAGGCCGGAGGTGGTGCGCATCTCGCTCGCCACCTTCATGGCGTCGGCGAGGTTCATGTAGCCGGTGAGCGGATTGAAGTAGCCCGCGCCCATCATGACGGCGTTCGCCGCCGCCGCGGAGGACACGAGGATGGAGGGAAGCCGCTCGGCCTCCTTCGTGAGCGCCGCGCGCTCCTTCGCGTCCATCACGTAGAGTGGATTCAGGGTCTCCGATCCATGCGGCTTGATCACGGCTTCCTCCCTTGGTCTGCGGTGAGACGCTCGTGCGCCATGGCGAGCGTGCGGTAGAGGGCGTGCGCCAGCTTCGAGAAGGGGAAGGTGAGGAAGAGCGACAGCACCATCCCGAGGTGCAGCACGTAGATCGCGAGCGCCGCGGGGGCGGGGAGCCACAGCCGGGCCAGCTCCGCGCCCACGCCCGAGAAGACGAGCAGGGTGACGAGGGCGACGAGGAACAGGTCGAAGGCGCGCGAGGCGCCGGCGGCGGCCGCGTTCCCGGCCCGGTTCAGGGCGAGCCACACCACGCCCACGGCGAGGAGGACCGCCGAGAGGTTCCCGAGGAGCTTCACGGGATGGAGCTGCGGGAGCGGCGTCCTCACGCCGAGGACGTCGATGCCGATGCCGAGGAGCGTGGTCGTGGCGAGCGCGCCCAGGAAGCCCCAGAGGAGGAGGAGGTGCCCGAGCCGGCGGGGCCGGGCGGCGGTGCAGCTCTGGAAGCGCCTGTGCAGGAGGATGTCCAGCGCCACGGCGCCGAGCCCGCGGAGGAGGCCGCCGCTGCGCGAGGCCCCCTCGCCCCACGCCGTCCAGGCGCGGCGCGCGCCCACCGCGCCGGCGAGCAGCGCGAAGGCGCCGGCCGGCAGGAACACCGCGTAGATCATCCACTGCGGGACGACGTCGGAGTAGACGAGCGGCGTCCGCGGGATCGCGAACCCGTTCACGGACCGGATGAAGAGGGCCCAGAAGATCACGGGCAGGCCCAGGAGGATGGGCCAGGTCGCCTCGGCGCGGCCCACGAGCCGGGCCATGAACCTCGGCGCGCCGAGCTGCTCCACGAGGAGCGCGCGGATGGCCTGCATGGCGTCGCCCGGCTTGGCGTCGCGCGGGCACCGCGCCGTGCAGTCGTTGCACTGGTGGCAGAGCCAGACCGAGGCGTCCCCCCTCAGGCGGTCGGCGAGCCCCCACTGCGCCCAGAGCACCTGGCGGCGGGGGAACATGGAGTCCACGGTCACGAGGTCGCAGACGCTCGAGCAGGTGGCGCACTGCATGCAGCGCATGGCGCTCGCGGCGCCGCGGCGGGCCAGCTCCTCGCGGAACGCGCGGTCGGGGGAGATGCCGAGTGCCGACGCCATCCGCGCCTCCTAGAAGCCCTTCAGCGGGTTCGGGCCGAGCTCCTCGAGCTTCCCGGCGAACTCGTCGAAGAGCGCGGGGATGCGGGAGAGCTCGTTCCGCGCCAGCTCCACCACGCGGACGCGGTCGGCCTCGAGCTGGAGGCGCGTCAGCGTCTCCTGCATGTTCTCGAGGCGCTTGTGCGCGAGCTCGGAGCCCTTGATGTAGTGGCACTGGTAGTCGCCACCCTTCTTGCAGCCGATGAGGATGACGCCGTCGATGCCGCGCGAGAGCGACTCGTTGATCCACACGAGGTTCACGGCGCCGAGGCAGCGGACCGGGATGACGCGCACCCACGAGTTCCAGGTGGCGCGCTTCATGGCCGCGTCGTCGAGGGCCGGGTAGGCGTCGTTCTCGCAGAGGAGCGCCAGGATGCGGGGCTTCTCGTCGAATTCCTCCGGCACCTCGATCGCCTTGATCATCCCGGCGACCGCGTCCACCGAGTAGTCGGCGTAGGAGATGATGCGCTCGGGGCAGGCACCCATGCAGATGCCGCAGCGCCGGCAGCGGAAGGGGTTGTACTGGGGCGTCCCCTTGGCGTCCTCGTCGATGGAGCCGAAGGGGCACTCCTCCGTGCAGCGCTTGCAGGCGGTGCAGCGCTGGAGGAAGAAGTCCGCGCAGGCGAAGTCGCCGGCGCGCGGGTGGACGGTCTCGCCGCGCCCGAGCGAGGCGATGAGCTGCGAGGCCTTCATGGCCGCGCCGCAGCCGTCCTCGGCCGCCTGGGCCGGGTCCATGGGCGCGCGCAGGGCGCCCGCCGCGTAGATGCCCGTGCGCCGCGTCTCGTAGGGGAAGCAGATGTAGTGCGAGTCCGGGAAGCCGTAGGCGAGCGTGGGCAGATCCGGCCCCTGGCGGTAGGCGAGGTTCAGGATCTCGGTGCCCTCGTGGTGGGCGAGGCTCTGGGCGAGCTCGGTGTTGAGCTTCACCTGCGTCTCCGACTCGTTCCGCTCGATGCGCATCTTCGCGTCGCGGAGCTGCCGGATGGCCTCGCCGTCCGCCGAGTTCGGCACCATGCCCGTGGCCAGGACGACGAGGTCGGCGTCGATCTCGACGTTCTCGCCGAGGAGGCTGTCCTCGAGCTTCACCTTGAGGCGGTCGCCCGCCGGCGCCACGCCCTTCACCGTCCCGCGGGCGAGCATGACGCCGCTCTGCTCCTGCACGGCGCGGTAGAAGTGCTCGAGCTGCCCGGGCGCGCGCAGGTCGCGGTAGAGGACGGCGCACTCGACCTCGGGCCAGGCCTGGTGCACGGCCATGACCTGGCGGAGCGTCGTGCCGCAGCACTCGCTCGAGCAGTAGGGGAGGTGGGCGGCGTCGCGCGACCCCGCGCACTGGATGAAGACGATGCGGCCGGGCCGCTTGCCGTCGCTGGGCCGGGAGAGCTCGCGCTTCGCCAGCATGGGCTCGAGCTCCGCCGCGGTGATGACGTCCGGCGACGAGCCGCGGCCGAGGTGGCCGAGCTTGCTCGCGTCGTACGGCCGCGCGCCCGTGGCCTGGACGATGGCGCCCGCGCGGAGCTCCTCCTTCCCGCCCGGTCCCTCGAGCTCCACGCGGAACTGGCCGGGCTGGCCGCTCACGCGCAGGAGCTTCGTGCCGAGGAGGACGCGGATGCCCGCGTCGCCCTGCACGGCGCGGACGAGCTCCGGGACGGGGCTGGGGTGGAGCGCGCCGTAGGGCGGCGAGTCGGGGACCACCTCGCGGACGCCGGCGAGGTGCCCGCCCAGCGCGCCGGACTTCTCGACGAGGACGACCGAGTGGCCCAGGCCCGCGGCGGCGCGCGCCGCCTCGAGGCCTGCGAGGCCGCCGCCCACGACGAGCACCGTCCTCGCGATCTCCTCCTCGAGGCGCTTCGCCGGGATCATCTTCTGGGCCCGCACGATGCCCATGCGCAGGAGGTCCTCGGCGAGCGCCTGGGTGTCCTCGTGGCCGGGCGGATGCGTCCAGGCCACCTGCTCGCGCAGGGCCACCCGCTCCACCTGCACCTTCGACGGGTCGAAGCGGAACTCCTCCACCTTGTGGCGCTGCGAGCACCCGGCGATGACGACGCCGTCCACCGTGCCCGCCTCCGCGGCGCCGCGGAGGGCGGACAGGCCCTCGCCGGAGCAGAGGCACGCGCTCGACTGGAAGTGGATCGCGCCGCCTTCCTTGGCGACGCCCTCGAGCTTGCCCGCGTCGAGGCTCGCGCCGATGTCGCAGCCGGTGCAGAGGAACACGCCGACCCGTTCCATCAGACGCTCCTCCCCGCCGCCATGGCCCTCGCCGCGGCGCCGGTCGCGTCGCGCACGGAGGCGGCCACGTCCTCGGGCCGCCGGGCCACGCCGGCGGCGAACACCCTCGATGCGCGGTCGTCGAGCGCGAAGCCGTCGCCGTCGCGAGGCACCGGCACGGGCAGCGCGCCGTTGCCGGCGGGGACCATGCCGGTGGCGAGCACCACGAGGTCCGCCTCCGCGTCGAGCACGCGCCCCTTCTCCACGTCCTCGACGCGGAGCGAGAGCGCGCCGCCGCTTCCCTGCGCCACCTTGCCGACCTTGCCCTTCACGAACCGCACGCCCGCGGCCTCGGCCCTGGCGAGCATCGATTCGTTCCGGCCCGGCGTGCGCCGGTCGATGTAGTAGACGGCGACGTCCGCCTCGGGGAGCTGCTCCTTCACGTAGAGCGCCTGCTTCGCGGAGGCGAGGCAGCACACGGCGGAGCAGTAGGGGAGGTGCTTCACGTCGCGCGAGCCGGCGCACTGGACGAACGCCACCCGCTTCGGCGGCGCGCCGTCGGAGGGCCGCACGATCTTCCCGCCCGTGGGCCCGGAGGGGGCCGCCAGCCGCTCCATGTGGACGTTGGCGATGACGTCGGGAAGGACGCCGCCGCCCAGCTCGCCGAGCTTCTCGATGGGGTAGGGCGTCCAGCCCGTGGCGACGACGATGGCGCTCACCAGGAGCTCCTCGTCGCGGTCCTTCGCGTCGAGCGCGATGGCGCCCGGCACCTTGCACGCGTCGGCGCAGGCGCGGCAGCCCGGCGGGCAGGCCTCGCGGCTCATGACGTGGCGCCGCGGCCAGGCGTCGACGTGGGGGATGCGGATGGCCGGCACCGTGCCGAGGCCCAGGTTGAACGGATCGGGCACCCGCACCGGACAGGCCTTGGTGCAGTCGCCGCAGGCCGTGCAGGCCTGGGTCACGTGCTCGGCCTTGCGGCGCAGCCGGACGCGCCAGCCGCCGTCGCTCTTCTCGGCGGCCGTCACCTCCGAGCGCGTGAGGACCTGGACGAAGGGGCTCTTCGAGAGCCTGCGGCCGTTGATCTCCATGCCGCAGGAGGGCGGGCAGAGCTTGGGGAAGTACTGGTGGTTCTTGAGGACGCGGCCGCCGATGGAGGGCTCGCGCTCGACGAGCACGACCTCCTGCCCGGCCTCCGCCGCCTCCAGCGCGGTGGTGACGCCGGCGATGCCGGCGCCGACGACGAGGAGCGGTCTCGCGGCCTCGGCGCTCACGGGGTCGCCCCCACCGCCGCCGCGCCCTGGCGGCGACGCAGGGTGGGCTCGCCGAACAGGGCGAAGCGCAGCCACCGGAAGCCGAAGAGGAGGAGGGCGCGATCGTCCGTGCGCAGGCGCTCGACGGAGGCGTCGTCGAGCTCGAACCGCTTCACGAAGGTCGTCCCGAAGACGAACTCGCGGAAGGTGTCGAGGTCGTAGGCCGCCATGAAGAACATCTCGATGCGGCGCGGGTCGAGCTGGCGGCCGCCGATGAACCAGGGGTGACCGACGAGATCGCGGAAGCCCTGCTCGAGGTCGTCGCGCGCCGCCATGCCCTGGTCGCGCTGCCAGGCCTCGACGTTCCAGGTCCGCTTCTCCTCGCGGCCGTGGCAGAAGTCGTCCTCGAAGAGGAAGAAGGCCGGCTCGGGCGCCACGCCGGCGCGGGCGGGCGGGAGCGCCATGCCCACCGGGTACATGCGGCAGGCCCAGGGGCGCGCGTCGTAGACGGAGCAGCCGTTCTCGCTCACGAACGGGCAGCGCTTCTCCGGCGCTTCTCCCATCCGCAGCATCACCACCGGGAGGTGCAGCTCCTTGGTGATGGGCGAGAGCGTGTGCCGGTCGAGGAACTCGCCCGTGGAGAGGCCCGTCTTCCTGGAGAGGGCGAGCACGTCGGCGGGCGTGAGCACGATGTTCACGTCCGAGCAGCAGTGGGTGAAGCAGGGGAGCCGGGGGTTGCAGTCGAAGCAGAAGCTCGATCCCGGCTCGAGGCGCCGGCGGTTCCGGAGCGGCTCCGGCAGCTCCTGGACGGCCGGGGCGGCCTGGGGGAGGCGAGGGTCGCTCACGCCTGCCCTCCCTTCGCGGCGCCGTTGGGCGCGATGCTGCTGCGCAGCGCCGTGGGCGACCAGACCGCGAGGGGCGAGGCCCACCCGCTCTCGCCGTCGATGCGGTACCGGTACGAGGAGGTCACGCCGAACTGCTGCTCCATCCACTTCCAGCCGCGCACGTAGTAGGGGCAGGCGTCGTTGAAGCAGGCGAGGTCGTAAGGGTGGTCGAACACGCCCTCGGGCAGCTCGAGGCGCGCCAGCGTCTCTCCGCAGTGAGGGCACTTCGTGCTCTTGGGATCGGGCATGGCGGCACCACGGGCTGAAGCTGGGGAGGCCTGCCTCTCGAGCCGGCGCGGCGGTGGGTTCCGGCCACCGCCACGCCGGCCGAGAGCGCGCGCTACGCGAACGTGGACTTGACGGGGACCTTCTTCATCTCCCACTGCTCGGTCTTGGGATCGATCCGGCAGTTCACGAACACCTTCCAGTTCGCCTCGTCGAGGGTCGGCTTGTCGGCGCGGAAGTAGTACCCGGGCCACCGCGTCTCCTGGCGGAACAGGATCGACCGGACGTGGGCCTCGGCCTGGTACATGCGGTGCGTGTTCTCCCAGGCCCGCATGAGGTCGTGCAGGTCCTTGGCGCCGATCTTCGCCGAGTCTTCCTTGAGGAGCGCGAGCAGCTCGAGCCCGCGCTTCAGGAGCGGCTCCGTCGTCGTGAACCGCATCGACACGCCGCCCGCGTACTCGTCCATGAGCTTCTGGAGCCGGAGCATGAACATCTTCGGCGAGATGTAGTACGGGTTCACGTTCGGATCGGTGGTCTTGCCCTTGTTCTCTTCGTAGAGCTTGAGCGGCTCGAAGGCCTCGGCCTTCAGCTTCTCCACCGTGGCGGCGTCGACGGCCGGCATCGCCGGCTTCTCGGGCGACGGCCGCCGCTTCCATCATGGCGGAGCCGCCCAGCGTATGGACGGTGGCCATGGCCACCCCAAGCGCCCGCGCAGAGGCCACGGCCTCGGCCACGGTGTTCGGAATGTCGTGCCACTTGAGGTCGAGAAAGACCCGCAGCCCGCGCTCGGTGAGCACCCGGACCAGGTCGGGGCCTTCGCGGGTCATCAGGATCGATCCCACCTTCACCCACCGGGCCTCCGGCAGCCGGTCGAGCAGGCGCAGCGCTTCCGAGCCGCCCGGCAGGTCCAACGCGACAATCACTTCAGCCATCACCACGCTCCAGCTCTCGAATGATCCGCTCGGGCAGCCGGGGATCGGCCAGCGCCGCCGTGCCGATCCCGACC
>DATDDC010000187.1:0-12889 GCA_036523995.1 Anaeromyxobacter sp. | reverse complement strand
AGCACGTGCGCACGGTGTCCGTGGCGGTGACGCTGCCGAGCGGGAACGTCGAGGGGAAGATCGCGACGGCCGGCGGAGCCTGTGGCCCATGAACGGCCATCGCGCGGGCGGCTCGTCGCCTTTGCGCTCGTGGCGCTCCTCCCCGCGCGCGCCCTTCCGGCGGCGGCCGTCCTCTCCCTGTCGACGCTGTCCGCTTCCGACGGGGCGCCGAGCCCCACCGCCCCGCTCGATCTCGTCGTGAACAACGGTCCCGCCCGGCCCATCCGGGCGGTGCTGCGCGACGGGGACGTGCTCGTGGCGGTCGAGGACCTCGCCGCGGCGGGCCTCCGCAACTTCCTCGGCAAGCGCGAGCTCGTCGACGGCCGCGAGCACGTCTCGCTCTCCTCGCTGGAGCCGCTCCTCCGGTACGACGTCGACGAGCGCGCCCTCGCGCTCCGCCTCACCGCGGGCATGGAGCTCCTCGGAACCGCGAGCCTCGACCTCCGCCCCACGCGGCGGCCGGCCGGCCTCGAGATCCGCGGCGACGCGAGCGGCTTCCTCAACTACTCGGTGCAGCTCCGCTCCGATCAGCGCACCGCCGGCTTCGCCGAGGCGGGCGCGAGCCAGGGAGGGCGGCTCCTCTACGCCTCGGGCCAGCTCCTCCCCGACGGCTCCGCCGTGCGCGGGCTCACGAGCCTCACCCTCGACGACGTCCCGGAGCTGCGGCGCGTCGTCTTCGGGGACGCCTTCGCCGGCTCGGGCGGGCTCGGCGGCGGGGTCCTCCTGGGCGGCGCCTCCGTCGTGCGCGAGTACGGCCTCGACCCCTACTTCGTCCGCTCCCCCATGCCGCGCCTCACCGGGTTCACCTCCACGCCCTCCGTGCTCGACGTCTACGTGAACGGGGTGCTCACGCGGCAGGTGCCGCTCGCGGCGGGCGGCTACGACGTGACGAACCTCCCGGTGACGACGGGCGCCGGCAACGTGCAGACCGTGCTGCGCGACGCCTTCGGGCGCACCGAGGTGCTGAACTGGCAGTACTACTACACCGCCGGTCTCCTGGCGCGCGGCCTCTCCGACTACGGCTACTCCGTCGGCTTCCGGCGCCTCGGGTACGGGCGGACGAGCTTCGAGTACGGGCGGCCGGTCTTCGTCTCGCGACACCGCGTCGGCGTGGCGGACTCCCTCACCCTGGGCGGGCGCCTCGACATGGCGGAGGACCTCGCCTCCGGCGGCCCCTCCGCGACGCTGGGGCTTCCCTTCGGGAGCCTCGACCTCGAGGCCGCCGGCAGCGCCGAGCGGGGCACGTTCGGCGCGGCGGCCTCCGCGGGCTACAGCTTCGTCTCCCGGCGCTTCAGCGGAGGGGCCCTCCTGCGCGTCATGACCGCCGGGTACGCCCACGCCGGACTGCGCGCGGCGGACGATCGCGCCCGGATCCAGTCGAGCGTGTTCGCAGGCGCGCCCGTCGGCGCGCGCGTCACGCTGGGCGTGAGCTACTCGCGCTCCGAGCTGCGGGACGCGGGCCTCTCCGACCTCGTCTCGGCGCGGACGGACGTCGTCCTCGCGCCGGGCCTCACGCTCGGCGTCACCGG
Source organism: Anaeromyxobacter sp. (assembly GCA_036523995.1). GTDB lineage: Bacteria > Myxococcota > Myxococcia > Myxococcales > Anaeromyxobacteraceae > Anaeromyxobacter. The sequence continues at coordinate 11,321 of DATDDC010000187.1, read as the reverse complement.
CAGCCGCACCCGCTCGCCGGGCCGCGAGCCCGCGCTCGACGTCCTCGCCACGCTCTCCTGGTCGTACTCGCCCATGAGCATCGCGGACGTCTCGGTCCAGGGGGGCGACTCCGGCCGCACCGTCTCCGCCGGCGTGCAGCGCGGGCTCCCCGCCGGAACCGGCTTCGGGTACCGCGCCCGCGGCGGCTCGGCGCCGTTCGGCGACAGCGCCACGGGCGTCCTCCAGTACCAGTGGGACTACGGCCGCTACGAGGTGGAGTACGACCGCCTCGCCGTGAACGGCGCGGCGACGAGCACCGGGCTCGCCACGGTGGCGGGTGGCGCGGTGTTCGTGGGCGACCGCTTCTTCCTGTCGCGGCCCGTCCAGGACGGCTACGGCCTCATCCGCGTGGGCGTCCCCGGCGTCCGGGGCTTCGCCGAGGGCCAGGAGATCGGCCGGACCGACGGCAAGGGCGACCTGCTCGTGCCGAGCCTGCTTCCCTATTACGGCAACCGCCTCGCCATCGCCGATCGCGACGTCCCCATCGCCTACCGCATCGGCCCCACCGAGATGCTCGCCGCGCCGACCTTCCGGGGCGGGGTCGTCACCCGCTTCGCGGTGACGCCGCTCCGCGCCGTCGAGGGAGAGCTCGTCACCCGGGCGCGCGGCGAGGACGTCCCTCCCGCCTACGGGGACGTGACGGTGGAGGCGGCGGGCGCAGGATCGTTCTCGTCGCCCGTGGGCGGCGACGGGAGGTTCTACCTGGAGGCGCTGCCCGCCGGCACGCACGCCGCCCTCGTGGAGTGGAGCGGAGGCCGCTGCCTCGCGACGCTCGTCGTGCCCGAGTCGCCGTCGATCGTGGACCTCGGCAAGGTCCGCTGCGAGCGCGTCATCCGAGTGAACTTCCCGGGCTCGCCGTTGGGCGGGGCGCCGATCTTCGAGCCGGAGGCGACGGAGGAGATCGCGGACGCGTCGTCCGGGTCGGCGGCGGGGGCTGGCGATGGCGCTGCGGGGGCGGCGAGCGGCGTTCCCGACTCCACCGAGGACGCGATCTCGGCGGGCTCCTCGACCGCGACCGCGACCCCGACCTCGACCGCGACCTCGACCGCGACCTCGACCGCGACCTCGACCCCGACCTCGACCGCGACCCCGACCTCGACCGCGACCCCGACCTCGACCGCGACCCCGCCTTCCTCGGCGCCCGCGGACAGAAGCCCAGCCGCCGCCGCGATCGCGCGCGACAGCGATGTGCGCCCGTCTTCCGCGGTGCCCCGCACCGTGCCTTCGCCGCGTCGCGCCGGCCTGGGACCGCCCTCGAAGCAGTGCCCCTCCTGTGCGGTCTGCTTCCTCGCCGCGATGGACCGGCTCTCCGCCTCGCGCTTCACGCTGAGCTGCGTCCGCGACCTCGCGGTCGTCGAGCCGGCGCTCACGCGCTCCCAGGCGGCCAAGGCCTGCATCGCGGCGTCCGACTACCAGGAGCTCTGCGCCGACTGCCGCTCGATCCGCCGCGCGCGGGTGTGCCCGCCCTGGCCCGACGAGGCGCCCGACCGCTCCGCCGCGGGGCGGCGACCCCACGCGCCGGCGCCGCACGCCCTTTCCGCTCGCTCCGCTTCGAGGTCGGGAACGTCCACGTCGCCGGGCAGCGGCTCGGTCGACTAGCTCCCCGGCAGAGCGGCGACTCGGTCGCAGCGGCGCAGCCCCGCTCGGTCTCCAGCTCCCGAGGCCCTGTCGACCCGCCCTCCCCTCGATCGGGGTGGACTCGCCGGGCCGGAACGGTGACGATGAGCGAACCATGCCGGCGGACGACGAACGGGCAGGGATGAGCGCTCGCACCGCCCCGGACCCGTCCCCCGCGGGCGGCGCGCGAGACGGCCTGGAGACGCCCGCCGGCAAGGTCCGCACCGGCCGGCTGACCGCGCTCCTCCAGCAGATCGCCGCCGTGCCCGAGGACGAGCCCGGCGCCGCCTGGTCCGAGTGGCTCTCCCCCGGCGCCGTCGTCGGCCGCTTCGAGATGATCCGGGAGATCGGCCGCGGCGGCTTCGGCGTGGTGTGGGAGGCCCGCGACCAGAAGCTCGGCCGCAGCGTCGCGTTCAAGGCCGTGCGGGCGGGGGCGAAGGCGCAGCTCCGCGAGGAGCGGCTGCTCCGCGAGGCGGAGGCGGCCGCGCGCCTCTCGCATCCCAACATCGTGACGCTCCACGACGTGGGCCGCGCCGAGCAGGGGCCCTACCTCGTGCTCGAGCTCCTCGTGGGCGAGACGCTCGCGGAGCGGCTCGGCCGCGGACCGCTCGCGGTGCGCGAGGCGGTCCGCGTCGCCGTCGAGATCGCGAAGGGCGTGGCGCACGCACACGCGCACGGCGTCGTCCACAGGGACCTGAAGCCGGCGAACGTCGTCCTCTGCAACGACGGGCAGGTGAAGGTCCTCGACTTCGGCATGGCGCACGCGTTCGGCCAGCGGCGCGAGGACGGCGGGACGCCCGCGTACATGGCGCCGGAGCAGCGGGAGGGCGCGCCGGAGGACGAGCGGAGCGACGTCTTCGCCCTCGGCGCCATGCTCTTCGAGATGACGTCGGGCGAGCTGCCGTTCCCGGAGCGCAACGGGCGGCCCGGCCGCGCGCCGGAGCTCGTCGTCCCCGAGGCGCCCGCGCTCGGCGAGCTCGTGGGAAGTATGCTCGAGAGGGACCCGACGCGCCGACCCAGGGACGGCGCCGAGGCTCTCGTGCTGCTGTCGCAGGCGCAGCGGGTCCTCCAGGACGCCGACGTGACGCCCGTGGCCATGGTGCGAGGCGCGGTGCGAACGAGGCGCCGCCCGCGGCTCCGGGCCGCGGCGTGGATCGCGGCCGGCGCGCTACTGGGCGTGGGCGTCGCCATCTTCGCCATGCGAAGCGCCACGGAGCCCGCGAGCGCCGCCCTCGACGGACGCCAGTTGGTCGCGGTGGCGGACTTCGTGAACGAGACGCGCGACCCGGATCTCGACAGCCTGTCCGGCCTCCTCATCACGTCGCTGGAGCAGTCGAAGAAGCTGCGCGTCCTCACGCGGGGTCGCCTCATCGACCTCGTGCGGGAGGAGGGGAAGGGCGACGCGCCGCGCATCGACGAGTCCCTGGCGCGCGACGTGGGTCGCAAGGCCGGCGTCCGGACGCTGCTCCTCGCCTCGATCCAGAAGCTCGGGGACACCTACGCCGCGGAGCTGCGCGCCGTCGATCCGAAGAAGGACGAGTATCAGTTCACGATCCGGGAGCAGGCGACCGCCAAGAACGATCTCCTGCCGCTCATCGATCGCATGTCGGACCGCGTCCGCCTCGCGCTGAACGAATCGGACGCCGACGTGAAGGCCGCCGAGGTGAGCGTGGGCGAGGCCGTGACGGGGAACCTCGAGGCCTACCGGCACTACTTCCTCGCGAGGGACCTCGCCGCGCGCGTCCGGCTGAAGGAGGCCGTCGGCGAGCTCCGGAAGGCCCTGGAGATCGACCCGCGCTTCGCGCTCGCCCAGGCCGACCTCGCGTGGATCGGGTTCATGTCGGGGAGGGGCCGAGCCGAGGCGCGGAACATCGTCCGCGAGGCCGCGCGCTACGCGAGCAAGGCGCCGGAGAAGGAAGCGCGGCTCATCCGCATCCTCGAGGCCTTCTTCGACGGCCGGTTCGCGGCGAGCCGCGCCGAGATCCGGGCGGTGGTGGGCCGCTACCCCGACGATCGCGACGTGGCGGTGCTGGCGTCCGCCGTGCTCTCGTGGTCCGGCTTCGCGGAGGAGGCGCTGCCGGTCCTGGCGCGCACGGCCCGGCTCGCTCCGGACTGGGACATCCTGCGGTTCGAGCAGGTGGGCCTTCTCGCCTATCTCGGGCGTGGGCAGGAAGCGGTGGAGCTCGCCGAGGCGGCGGCGCGGCAGCGCGGCACGCCCACGTCTCGAGCGGTGGTCGGCCTCGCCCGTCTCATGACCGGAGACGTCGAGGGAGGCGTAACGGCGCTCCGAACCTCGGGGGCCGAGGACTCCCTGTCGAAGGCCTTCCTGGCCGAGGGTCTCGCCGCGCAGGGCAAGGTCGGCGAGGCCCTCGCGACCGTGGCGGCCTTCGACGACTCGACGGCAGAGACCACCCGGGCGATCGTGCTCGCCTACGCGGGCCGCCTCCGGGAAGGGCTCGGGCATCTCGAGGCCGCCGCCCGGCGCCCGGGCACCGAGGCCGCCTCGGCCACGGCCGCATACCTCGCCGCTGCGGGCGACGTCGAGAAAGCTCGCAGGCTCGTGCAGCAGGGCAACTTCTTCATCGCGAACCACGGCGTGATGCTCGCCCTGACGGGCGACGAGCGTCGCCTGAGCGAGCACCTCGCACAGATGGGAACGGAGCCGATCCTGTACACGAGGTTGCTCCGCGCCGTATCGGCGTACCGCTCGGGAGACGGCAAGGGGGCGCTGGCCGAGCTTCGCGCCATCGACAAGGGGACGACCTCCCTGGCGCCGTACTTCCACGGCGTCGTGGCCGCGGAGGCCGGGCTCGACGAGGAGGCCCTGGACGCCTTCCGCCGCTTCGAGCGGCCCGCCTTCTGCGGCTCCGAGGGGTACCAGGTGCCCTGGTTTCTCGCCCGGGCTCGCCTCCTCATGGCCCGCTCGCTCGAGCGCCTCGGCAAGCCGGACGACGCGCGGAAGGTCCTGGACCTGCAGCTCGCGCGCTGGAAGGACGCCGATCCCGATCTGCCGCTGCTCGCGGAGCTGAAGGCGCTCCGGACAAAGCTCGACGCTCCACCCCGCGTCAAGTGACCACGAGCCGCCTTCGCCTGAACAGCTCGAGCGCGTAGGCCGCGGCCGCGTCGCCGGGGACGCCACGGACCTGCGGGCGCCTCCGCCGGAACTCCCGCGTCACGGCGCGCGCTTCGCGCGTCCCGTCGCACAGGCGCAGGAGCTCGGCCGCCTCGTCGCCGAGCTGGACGATCTCGTCGTGCGTCGGCCTCTCGAGCGTCACGAGCGTGGAGCGTCGCCGCGGGACGAGGGAGAGATCGCCGCCGCTCCGGAGGCACTGGAAGAGGGCGGCGCCGTCGCAGCCGATGGGCGCCAGGCGGAGGTTCCTGGCGCGTACGGGGCGAAGGCCCGGGCGAATGGTGCCGCGCGGCGCCGTCCGCCGGCGCAGCAGGCTGCCGTAGTAGCGCGCGAGCGCGCGGAGGGCGTGCGCGGCCGGGCGGTGCCGGCGGGCGAGGTCCTCGCGGACGAAGCGGACGAAGTCGCGGCGGAAGGCGCGGCCGCGATAGTAGGCGACGACCGCGGCGGCCGAGCGGGGTCGCGCGATGGACCGCACTGCGCGGAACGCCGCGAATGCGTCGAGCCCATCCCCCTCCACCTGCGCCGCGGCCACGAGGAGCCAGCGCAGGTCGTGCTTCGCGTTGTTCAGGAAGAAGCAGAGCTCGTGGATCTCCGCGAGGTCGAGCCCGCGCGTCGGCACCGAGTAGAAGCTCGAGAAGACCGAGGGATGCCGGCCGATCAGCTCCGCGTCGGCGCCGTCTTGCTCCTCTCCCTGGAAGACGACGCCCGACATGATCTCTCCGCGCACGAGCCCGTCGCGGTGCTGCGCGTGGAGGACGGTGCCCGTGAGCGGCGACAGGAGCCCGATCTGGGGCTCCTGTAGGTCGAGGCGCAGCACGTCCACGAAGAGCGAAACGGTCGCGCGGAGGTCCTCCCGCGTCTCCTCCGGGAAGCCGGTGATGAACGAGATCGCCGACCGGATCTTCCGGCGGCTCGCACGACGGATCCGCTGGCGGGCGCCTCCGAGATCGAGCCGCTTCCGGATGGCGCGCTGCATCGCTTCCGAGCCGCTCTCCACGCCGAAGAAGATGCCGCGGCAGCCCGCCGTGGACATGAGGTCCACGAGATCGTCGTCCAGGGTGTCCGTCCGGGAGCTGCACGACCACGTCAGGCGCGAGCGGGTGGCGAGCACGGCCTCGCAGAAGGCGACCACGCAGCGACGGTCCACGGTGAAGTTGTCGTGGACGAGCTCGAAGCGCCGCGCGCCGAACCTCCGGTGGAGGACCAGCATGTCCTCCACGATCCGCGCCGGCGACCTCATGCGGAACGTGCGGCCGAAGAAGCGGCTCGTCGAGCAGAACGTGCACGAGAACGGGCAGCCCCTCCCGACCTCGAGCGGGATGGGCGCGCCGCGCCTCAGCGTCGGGTACAGCTCGTACGCGGGCAGCGGCAGCGAGTCGAGGTCGTCGACGAGGGCGGCGTCGCGCGTCCGCTCGATGCCGCGACGTGATCGGTAGCTGATCCCGGGCACCGAGGACAGCTCGCGGGAGGATGCCAGCGCGTCGAGCAGCGCGGGAAGGACGGGCTCTCCCTCGCCGCGGACCACGATGTCCACGCACGGAAAGGCCGCGAGCGTCTCCTCCGCGGACGCGCTCGCCTGGGGACCGCCGAGCACCACGCAGCAGCCTGGACGCGTTTCCTTGAGCGCCGTCGCGATCCGCAGCGTCAAGGGATAGCTGCTGCAGATCGTCGACAATCCGTAGAGGTCTGCGTCACGCCGCGCGAGCTCATGGGCCGCGTGGCGGGCGAAGTCTCCTCCTCCGCGGCGGCTCGCTCGCCAGCGAGCGTACAGCGTGTCGAGATCGACGACCGCAGGGTCGGCCCCGCTCCGCCGCAGCGTGCTCGCGAGAGACAGGACCCCGAGGGGAATCCGCGGCGAATCCTCCACATCGAGCTGCTCGAGATCCCCGAACTCGGCGACGGTCGGAGCGCTCGCCAGGCAGGCCCGCATGTGTCCGGCTTCGTCAGCGGGGCCGCGGCCGCTTCTTGATGGGCATCTGATTCGTGTACGCGCCTCCCGGGTCCAGGCCGAGGATCGCGATCGCCTTCGCTCGGAAGATCTTCTTCAGCTGGGCCATCTGCGGTCTCGTCGGTGGCGAGACCCTGACGCCGATGGTGACCTTCGCCCGCGCCTTCCCGGGCCGTCTCGACGGCTGTGCACCCTTCGCCATGTTCTCCTCCCGTTCCGCGCCTTCGCGCGCCGGAACGCCTCCGGGCGGCATGCGCGAGAGAGATCGCTCGCCCCGCCCGCGCCGGATCCGCAGCGTGCAACGATGAACGCATCCCCATTCCGGTCCGTCAAGCGCCGTTCGGTGAATGGCGCGACGAGAATCGGTCCCGCCGCGACGCGCGGCGGCGGTTGCGCACCGCGGCTGGCGAGGGCCCCCGGGGCGGGCCTTGCCGCACATCCCGCAGCGTGTCACGCTCGCACGAGTTCTCGTCGAGCCATTCACCGGACTCGGGCGCCGGTGCCGGCATGGCCCATCTCGAGCTGGACAAGCTGACGAAGCACTATCCCGGCGTCGTCTCCGTCGACGCCCTGGATCTCTCCGTCGAGCACGGCGAGCTCATCTGCCTCCTCGGCCCGTCCGGCTGCGGCAAGACCACGACGCTGCGCCTCATCGCCGGCTTCCTCGAGCCGGACGGCGGCGAGATCCGGGTCGACGGCAAGACCGTCTCGGCCCCCGGCTCCGTCGTCCCGCCCGAGCGGCGCAACATGGGGATGATCTTCCAGAGCTACGCGGTGTGGCCGCACATGACCGTGCGCGAGAACGTCGCCTACGGCCTCAAGATGAGGAAGATCCCGGCCGCGGAGCGAAAGGATCGCACCGAGGCCGCTCTCCGCGCAGCGAAGCTCGCGGAGCTCGGCGAGCGCTATCCCTCGGAGCTCTCCGGCGGCCAGCAGCAGCGCGTGGCGCTCGCCCGCGCCCTCGCGCCCAAGCCCGAGATCCTGCTCCTCGACGAGCCCCTCTCGAACCTCGACGCGGCCCTGCGCGGCGACATGCGCCTCGAGATCCGCCGCCTTCACGACGAGTTCCACAACACGTCCATCTACGTCACGCACGACCAGGTCGAGGCCATGAGCATGGCCGACCGCATCGTGGTGATGAACGCGGGACGCGTCGAGCAGATCGGGACGCCGCAGGACGTGTACGACCGCCCCGCCTCGAAGTTCGTGGCGCGCTTCCTCGGCGGGAGCAACGTGGTGGACGCGACGCATCTCTACGGGCGCATGGTCGACGTCGCCGGCCACGAGCTCGAGATCGGCGAGGGGGACTTCTCCGCGCCGGGCGAGCGGATGAGCTTCTGCGTGAAGACGCACGACCTCGAGCTCCTCCCCGAGGCGCGCGCCGATGCGGCCAACACCGTTCCGGGCGTGGTGCGCGGCCAGGCCTTCGTCGGCAGCCACCGCGACTACGTCGTGGACGTCGGGCAGCGGCTCCTCATCGCCGCGCCCGCCGCGCTCGATCTCCCCCTCGGCTCGAAGGTCCAGATCCGCTTCCGTCCCGACCGCTGCCGCGGTCTCGTCCAGTAGCGCGAAGAGAGGTGTCCATGAGCTCGAACATCCCGAGGGCGCTCGCCGTCACCGCGCTGGCCCTCGCCGTCGCCTCGCCCGCGCGAGGCCAGGAGACGACGCCGGAGCTCGTGGCGAGCGCCGCGAAGGAAGGCAAGGTGGTCTGGTACACCGCCGTGGACGTGAAGGTGGCGGAGGCGGTGGCGAAGGCCTTCCGGGCCGCCTACCCCAAGATCGAGATCGAGGTCGAGCGCTCCGGCTCGGAGCGCGTCTTCCAGCGCATCAACCAGGAGGTCCAGTCCGGCATCAAGAACGTGGACGTGGTGAACTCCTCGGACGCCTCGCACTTCCTCTTCTGGAAGCAGCAGAAGCTGCTGGCGCAGCACGTTCCACCCGACGTGAAGCGGTATCCGGCGCAGTTCAAGGACGCGGAGGGCTACTTCGCCGTCTGGCGCGCCACCCTCAGCGTCATGGGCCGCAACACGAACCTCGTGCCCGAGAAGGACGCGCCGGCGGGCTACCTCGACCTCCTCGACCCGAAGTGGAAGGGCAAGCTCGTGAAGTCGCACCCCGGCTACAGCGGCACGAGCCTCACCGGCACCTACGCCATCACCAAGGCGCTCGGCTGGGAGTACCTCGAGAAGCTCTCGAAGCAGGGCGTGCAGCAGCTCCAGTCCACCACGGCCCCGCCCAAGACCATCGCCAGCGGGGAGCGGGCCGTGATGGCGGACGGCAACGAGTACAACATGTTCATCGAGATCGCGGCGAAGAGCCCGGTCGCCATCATCTATCCGAAGGAGGGCACGCCCTTCGTGACCTCCCCCACGGCGGTGTGGGCGCAGGCTCCGCACCCGAACGCCGCCCGCGTCCTCCAGAACTTCCTCTTCACCACCAGGATCCAGCAGCTCATCGTGGACGAAGGCGGCCTGCGCTCGGTCCATCCCGACGTGAAGGAGCCGGCGGGCCGCACGCCCCTCTCGAGGATCAAGATGCTCCCCGACGATCCCGCCGGGATGCTGCCCCTGGTCGCCGACATCAAGAAGCGCTACACGGCCATCTTCGGGAACTGAGCTGGCGAGGCGGTCCCGAGAGGCGCATGGAAGCAGCCCTCGAGCGCTCCGTACCGTCGCGGGCGCGGTCCCTCGACTGGACCGCCCCGTTCTCCGGCGCAGCGCTGGCCCTGCTCGCCACGCTCGTGCTCCTGCCGCTGTCCTGGCTCGCGGTGACGAGCCTCCGGGACGACGCCGGGCGATTCACGCTCGAGCACTACCGCCAGCTCGTGGTCGACCCGGCCTTCGTCCGGCCCTTCGTCACCACGCTCTGGATCTCGGCCGCGGTGGGCGTCTCCTGCGTCGCCACCGCCGCGCCCATGGGCTGGCTCGTCTCGCGCACGGATCTGCCGGGGAAGCGCCTCCTGCGCCTCCTCGTCCTCGCGTCGTTCGTCACGCCCCCGTTCCTCGGCGCGTTCGCCTGGGTCCTCCTGGGCGGGCCGAACGCCGGGCTCCTGAACCAGTGGTACTACGCCCTCTTCGGCCTCAAGCCCTTCGAGGCTTCGCCGCTCGTGAACATCTTCTCCGCGGCCGGGGTGGTCTTCGTCATCGCGCTCTACACGTTCCCGTACGTCTTCACCTTCGTCGCGAACGCGCTCGACGCCATCCCCAGCGAGCTCGAGGAGGCCTCCGCCATCCTGGGCGCGAGGTCCTGGCGCACGGCCCTCCACATCACCCTGCCCCTCGTCGCGCCTGCGCTCCTGGGGGGCTTCCTCATCGCCTTCCTCCAGTCCATCACGCTCTTCGGCACCCCGGCCATCCTCGCCCTGCCCGCGGGCATCGACGTCCTCACCACCAAGATCTGGAGCCTCTTCCAGTTCCCGCCGCGGCTCGGGCTCGCCGCGGCCGCGTCGCTGCCGCTCCTCCCCGTCACCATCCTCCTCCTCCGCGGCCAGACCGCCATCATGGGCCGGCGCGGCTACGCGGTGGTGGGCGGGAAGGGGGGCGGCGCGGCACGGATCCGCCTCGGCCTCTGGCGGCTGCCCGCGCTGGCGCCCTTCGTCTTCGTCCTGGGCTGCTCGATCGTGCTGCCGTACGGGGTGCTCGTCCGCACCGCCTTCGTGCGGAACTGGTCCGGGCCGGTCGAGGGAAACTTCTCGCTCGAGCACTGGCGCTTCGTCTTCCTCGAGTTCAGCCAGACGCGGCTCGCCATGCAGAACACGTTCGTGGTGAGCGCGGCCGCGGCGACGGCGGGGACGATCCTCGTCACGGTCATCGGCTACCTCAGCGTGCGCAAGCTCGTCTGGGGACACCGGGCGCTCGCCTTCCTGGCCACGGCGCCGGTGGCCATCCCGGGCGTCGTGCTGGCGGTGGGGCTCTTCCTCGCCTACACGCACCCGCCGCTCGTGCTCTACGGGACGCTCTCGATCCTCTTCCTGGCCTACGTCACGAAGGAGCTCCCCGTCGGCTTCCAGCAGATCGCGACGTCGCTCCGCGCCGTGCACCCGGAGCTCGAGGATGCGGGCCGCATCTTCGGGGCCACGCGTCTCCGCACCCTCGTCGAGATCACCGCTCCCCTCATCCGCAACGGCGTCATCGCCACCTGGATCTTCGTATTCATCGGCTCGATCCGCGAGCTCTCCGCGACCATACTGCTCTTCACGGTGCGCACGAAGACGGTGTCGGTCACCATGTTCGACCTGCGCGAGAGCAACGACTGGGGGCCCATCGCGGTGCTCTCCCTCACCATGCTCGCCATCACGTTCGTCCTCATCGCCATCGTGCAGCGCTTCGACGCGAGGGCGCGGACGTGACCGCGCCGCAGGCGAACGCGGCGCCGCCCGTGCTCGGGCTCATGCTCGGCGACTTCACCGGGATCGGGCCGGAGCAGTGCGCGCGCGTGCTCGCCGATGGCCGCCTCGCCGACGCGGCCCGGCTTCTCGTGGTGGGCGATGCCCGCGTGCTCGAGCAGGGCGCGCGCGATGCCGGCGTGAAGCTCGCCATGCGCGCCTACGCCTCGCCCGAAGCCGTGGACTGGTCGCGCTCCGAGGT
>DATDDC010000186.1:0-8737 GCA_036523995.1 Anaeromyxobacter sp. | reverse complement strand
CGCGGAGGTCCTTGCGGGCCGGCGCCGGGGTGGCGGGCTCGGGCGCCGCCTGGCCGCGCGCGAGCGGAGGAACGAGAACGAACAGGACCGCGAGGAGCCTCGAGCTCAGTTGCATCGTCCAGCCCTCCATGCATCGTAAAGAGACTGCAGCACCTCCGCCGCCCGGAGCGCGTTCGCGCCGAGCCGCGCGTTCACTTCCAGGACCGCCGGCGAGCCGTCCCGGCGCAGCCGGACGTCCACGTCGAGCGGGCCGGCCAGCTCCAGGGCCCGCGCCGCGCGGATCGCCTCCTCGCGCACCGCCGGGTGCTCCGCCCGCTCGACCGCCGCGGCGTTCCCCGTCTCGCCGTCGCGGAGCGCGGTCTTGCGGAGCACCACCGCGGCGGCGACCGCGCCCTCCCGCTCCACGAACAGGTTCACGTCGAACTCGTCGCCGGGGATGAACTCCTGGAAGACGAGATCGCCCGCGGCGAGCTGCCCGATCTCGGCCTCGCTGCGCAGGACGCGCACGCCCCGGCCGCCCCGGCCGACGCGCGGCTTGACGAGGAGCGGGAGCCCCAACGCCGGGGCCAGCTCGCGGCGCGGCGTCGCCGCCGGAAGGGTGCGCGGGGCCGACACCCGGCGGAGCGAGAGGGTCTCGGCGGTGCGGAGCTTGTCGCCCGCGATCTCCACGCCGGCGGGCGCCCCCATGGCGAGCGCGCAGCCGCGGGCCACGATCTCCGGCCGGAGCCGCGCCACGATGGGAAGCTCCTCCGACACGGTCGGGACGAGGAGTGCGCCCGGATGCGCCGCCACGAGGGCGAGGAGGGAGTCCGGGAACCCGGCGTCGGCGGCGGGCGCGATCCGCCGGAAGCTCGTGGCCGGCGACGCGACCTCCCGCATGTCCGCGCCGACGACGGCGAGGCCGCGGCCTGCGAACCACTCGGCCGCGGCGCGACCGGCGGGCCCGCCGACGCCCGTCACCAGCACCATGTCATCCATCGCGGATTTCTCTCCCCGAAGACCGCTCCAGCGCTCCCCTGGCTCCTCAGAGGACACCGGAAACGGAAACGTGGGGCACATCCTTATGGGGCAGTGGCTCGAGGACGCGGCGCGCGCCCGCCGGCGGAAGGCGAAGCGGCCGGGCCCCTGGCTCGCCCGCCACGCGGCCATGCCCCTGCCTCCCGCCCGCCCGTCCCGCGCGTGGTCTCCCGAGCTGGGGACACCTACCGTGTATGCGTGCGGATCGCGCTCGTCTCGACGCCCTTCGTGGCGGTGCCGCCGCGGGCGTACGGAGGCACGGAGCTCGTGGTGGATGCCCTGGCCCATGGTCTCCAGCGGGCCGGGCAAGACGTGACCGTCTTCGCCACCGGCGACTCGAGGGCGCCCGGCCTCCGGGCCCTCTTCGACGAGGCGATCTGGCCGCCGCACGCCCACATCGAGCTCCTCCACTGCAGGTTCGCGGCGCGCGAGATCGCCCGCGGAGACTTCGACGTCGCCCACGCCCACGCGCCGGGGCTGCTCGCCTTCGCCGAGGACCTGCCCATACCGATGGTCTACACGGTCCACCACGCCGCCGATCTGGCGATGGCCCGCTTCTACGCGGCGGCCCCGCCCGTGCCGCAGATCGCGATCTCCGCGCGGCAGGCGGCGCTGCTGTCGCCCGCGCCGGGCCACGTCGTGCACCACGGCCTCGAGCCGGCCATGTACCCGTCCTGCGGCGACGGCGGGGAGAGCGCGCTCTTCCTCGGCCGCCTCTCCTGGGTGAAGGCCCCGGACCTCGCCGTCGAGGCTGCGCGCCGGGCGGGCGTTCCCATCGTGGTGGCGGGGAGGCAGCACGCGTCCGATCCGGCGCCGGACGGGTGGAGGGAGCGCGTGCTCGAGCCGGCGCTGCGCCAGCCGTGGGTCCACTGGGCCGGCGGGGCCGACCTCGCCGCCAAGCGGCAGCTCTTCGCCTCGAGCCGGGCGCTCCTCGTCCCGCTCCGCTGGGAGGAGCCCTTCGGCCTCGTCATGATCGAGGCGCTCCTCGCGGGCTGCCCGGTGATCGCGTTCCGGCTCGGCGCGGCGCCGGAGATCATCGAGGAGGGCGTGACGGGCCACCTCGTCGACGACGTCGACGCCATGGCCGGGGCGCTCGCCCGCGCCGGAGCCTTCGACCGCGCGGCCCTCCAGGCCCGCGCGCGCGTGCGCTTCTCCTCGGATCGCATGGCCGCCGATTACCTCGCCCTCTACCGCGCCGCCGCCGCGGCGCACGCCGCCGGACCGCACGCCGGGCTCGAAGGACGCGGATGGACGACAGCCGCCCACTGACGCAGGCCCGCCCCGAGGACCTCCTCGGCTACGTCGATCCCTCGGCCCAGCCCGAGGCCACCGGCGTCGAGAAGCTCGTCCTGAAGCGCGGGAACCTGTTCCTCGTCGCGAACGCGCAGGGCGACGTCGCCCCCGCGGGCGCGCGCGACCTCGGGCTCTTCCTGGGCGACACGCGGCACCTGTCCGCCTGGCGGCTCACCGTCAAGGGCGGGCCGCCGCTCGTCCTCTCCTCGCAGGTCTCGGCGGACTACGTGGCCCAGATCGACTTCACCGTGACGAGCCTGCACGTCGGCGACCTCCTCGGCAGGGAGCCCGTCAACTTCGTCCACCTGCGGCGCGACATGCTCATCGACGACTCGCTCGTGGACCAGCTCGCGCTCACGAACTTCCTCGGGCGGCGGATCGACTTCTGGCTGGAGCTGGCCTGGGCGTCGGACTTCGCCGACGTCTTCGAGGTCCGCGGGGCGCGCCGCGCGCAGCGGGGGACGTACGAGCAGCCCCGCGTCGAGGCGGACCACGCCATCCTGGGCTACGGCGGGCGCGACGGGCGGCGCTACCTGACCGAGGTGCGCGTCGAGGGCGCGTCGGCGGACGGCGCCGGCCCGGCGCGGCTCGCCCGCCTGGGCGGCCGGGGCGCGCGGGTGGAGCTGCACCTCGACCCCGCCGAGCGCGTGGAGCTGTCCTTCGTGGTCTCGGCCGGAACGGAGGGGACGGCCCGGCCCTCCCGGGAGCGCTCCGAGGTCGAGTCGGGGCTCCCCCTCCCCCCGCGCCGCAGGGCGCGCTTCCAGGAGCGCGCGCGCCGGACGCACGAGGCGTACGCCGCCTGGGCGGCCGCCGCGACGCGCTTCCGGACCTCGCACGAGATCTTCGACGTGGCGCTGGCGCAGGCGGTGGCGGACCTGAAGGCGCTCACCGTCCACCACTTCGGCGCGCCGGTCGTTTCGGCGGGCATCCCCTGGTACACCTGCCCGTTCGGCCGCGACGCGCTCATCACCGGCTTCGAGGCGCTCCTCGCCACGCCCGACGTGGCGCGAGACGCGCTGCGCTTCCTGGCGCGGCTCCAGGGGACCGAGGACGATCCCTCCCGCGACGAGGAGCCCGGCAAGATCCCGCACGAGATCCGCTTCGGCGAGATGGCCGCGGCCGGCGAGGTCCCGCACACGCCGTACTACGGCTCCGCCGACGCGACGCCGCTCTTCCTCGTCCTGCTCGACGAGTACGAGCGCTGGACGGCGGACTCCGCCACCGTGGACGGGCTCCTCCCCGCCGCCGAGGCGGCCCTCGGCTGGCTCGATCGCGCCGCCGATCGGGACGGAGGCCTCGTCGCGTACCAGCGCCGGGCGCCCAAGGGGCTCCGCAACCAGGGCTGGAAGGACAGCCACGACGGCGTCCCGTTCGCCGACGGCCGTCCCGCCGAGCCGCCCATCGCGCTCGTGGAGGTGCAGGGCTACGCGGTCGACGCGCGCCGCCGCATGGCGGACCTCCTCGCCCGGCGAGGCCGGAACGGCGAGGCGGCGCGGCTGCGCGCGCTCGCCGAGGCGCAGGCCTCGGGCATCGAGGAGCGCTTCTGGATGGAGGGGAGGGGGACCTACGCCATCGCGCTCGACGGCGACGGGCGGCAGGTGGACGCCGTCACCTCGAACCCGGGCCACCTGCTCTTCTCGCGCGCGGCGCGGGAGGACCGGGCCCGCCTCGTCGCCCGATCGCTCCTCGGGCCGGAGATGTGGACGGGCTGGGGGATCCGCACGCTCGCCGCGGGGCAGCCGGCGTACAACCCGCTCAGCTACCACGACGGGACGGTCTGGCCGCACGACAACGCCCTCTGCGCGGCCGGCCTCGGGTCGTACGGGATGACGGCGGAGGCGGGGCAGGTGATGACCGGGCTCTGGCACGCGGGGGAGCACTTCCGCAGGCACCGGCTGCCGGAGCTCTTCTGCGGGCTCTCCACGGCCGAGGGCGAGTTCCCGGTGCATTACCCCGTAGCCTGCTCGCCGCAGGCGTGGTCGAGCGCCGCCTGGTTCCTGCTCCTCCGATCCGGGCTCGGGATCTTTCCCGATGCGCCGGCGCGCTCGCTCCGCATCGCGTCGCCGCAGCTCCCGCCCTGGCTCGAGGAGGTGAGGCTCGACGACCTGCGCGTCGGGCCGGCCCGCATCTCGCTGCGCTTCCTCCGCGGCCCCAAGGCGGCCTTCGCGGAGGTCGTCGACATGCGGGGCGGGCCGCTCGCGGTGCGCATCGAGGTCTGAGCCGCGGCGCCCCCGCCCCAAAAGCGAAAGGGCCGCGGGGTGACCCCCGTGGCCCTCTCCAGCGTGGCGCCGTGAGCGCCGACTACGACACTCCGCCTGCCGCCTCGAACGAGACGGCGAGCGGGGGGAGGAGTCGAGCATCCGGCCTCGTCTCGACTTGGACGTGCAACGGGAGGTGGGCCCTGCATTCCGAGCGTTTGGTATGGAACAGCGCTTTCATGGCAGGGTCCGTGACCGGCCTCCGGCGGGACTCGCCCCGGTAGATGTTCAAGCGGCGTGCCGCGGGCGAGCGGCCCCGCGACTTCGTGAAATCAGGGCGTTAGATACGCCCAAATCGGGACGAGGCTGTAAAACTGGCGGTCAGGAAAGCGTCAGGGTGTGTTCAGACCCCGACCACAGGTTACGATTTTGAACGTGCTCGCCTCCGTCGAAGAGACCTCCGCGCGCCTCGCGGAGACCGGGTATCTGCCCTCGCCGGCGATCGCCACGGCGGTGTTCCTCGCCGATCGGCTGGAGAAGCCCATCCTCGTGGAAGGGCCGGCCGGCGTCGGCAAGACCGAGCTGGCGCGGGCCTTCGCCGGCGCCTCGGGGCGCGCCCTCGTCCGCCTCCAGTGCTACGAGGGGCTCGACGACGCGAAGGCGCTCTACGAGTGGGAGTACGCGAAACAGCTCCTCTACACGCAGCTCCTCCAGAGCCGCATCGGCGAGGCCATCCGCGAGGCGAAGAGCCTGTCGGACGCCGCCGACGCCATCGCCGCGCAGGGAAACGTGTTCTTCTCGGAGCGCTTCCTCCTGCCGCGCCCCATCCTGCGCGCCATCTCGAGCGAGGTCCCGGCGCTCCTCCTCGTGGACGAGATCGACAAGGCCGACCCGGAGCTCGAGGCCTTCCTGCTCGAGGTGCTGTCGGACTGGGCCGTGACGGTGCCGGAGATCGGGACGATCCGCGCGCGCCACGTGCCGCGGGTGGTGCTCACCTCCAACGCCTCCCGCGACCTCTCCGACGCGCTGAAGCGCCGCTGCCTGCACCTCTACATCGACTACCCCTCCCGCGAGCGCGAGCTCGCGATCGTGAGGGCCCGCGTGCCCGAGGCGGCCGAGGCGCTGGCGCGATCGGTGGTCCAGGCGGTGGCGAAGCTCCGGACCCTCGATCTCAAGAAGCCGCCGTCCATCTCCGAGACGCTCGACTGGGTCCGCGCCCTCGCGGTCCTGAACGCGGAGCGGCTCGAGCCGAGCCTCCTCGACGAGACCTTGAACCTCGTCCTCAAGTACGAGGCGGACGTGGCGCGGGCGAGGGAGCGGCGGGGGGAGATCGTCGCGGCCGCGAACGTCTGAGGCGGGGAGGCTCGCCTCTCGCGCCCGCGTCCTTCGCCGGCGGGCCCTGGGCGCCCCCGGCCCGCCGCTCGAGCGTCACCCGGCGCCCGTCGGCTCGTCCTCCGCCTCCTCCGGCTTCGTGCGCTGCAGGCGCGAGGGGACCTGCACGATCTCCTCGCCGGGGAGAGCGAGCGCGGTGAGCCGGCCGCCGTACACGCAGCCCGTGTCGATGCCCAGGCACACGACGCCGGGCGCGGGCTCGTCGCGCTTCGGCAGATCGAGCCGCAACGGGAAGTGGCCGTAGACCACCGACTCGGGGCCGGTCCAGACCTCGGCCCAGCGCCGGACTCCGGGCTCGCCGGCGTCGCCGCGAGCTCTCGCGACGGGCGCTCCCGCCCCGTCCACGTAGCGGAGCCGGAGGGCCCAGTCCGGCGGCTGCGCCGCCACGCGAAGGCGGGGCAGGAAGCCCCCGTGCACCGCCACCCAGCCGCCCCCGAGCGGGATCGTCCGCGGCAGCCCGGCGAGCCAGAGCAGGTCCTCGCGGGTGAGCCGCGCGTGCTCGGCCGCGCGGCGCGGATCGAAGCGGCGCATCGGGTTCCGGTAGCTCCTGTCGTCGCGGCGGCGCGCCTCGTGGGCCGCGTAGCGGAGGTGCTTCTCCTCGTGGTTCCCGAGGACGCTCTCGGCTCCGAGCTCGCGCACGCGCCGCAGGACGCCCACCGGGTCCGGCCCGCGGTCGAGCAGGTCTCCCAGGAAGACGAGCCGATCCCGGCCGGGCGCGTGGCGCGCCAGGGCGAGCAGCTCGTCGAGCTCGGCGAGGCAGCCGTGGACGTCGCCGACGACGAGGGTGCGGCGCGGGGTCCCCATCTCCCCGAATCTACCGGGATGGGGCCGGATCGTCGAAGAATCCCGTGTACGCCTCCCGCAGGGCGCCCTCGTCGAACGCCTGGCCGGGGCTCCGGTCGACCACCCTCCACTCACCGTGAACGCGGGCCACCAGGTACTCGGCCTGGCCGCGCTCCAGGCCCGCGCCGGGCGGACGCCAGAAGCTCTCGGCCACCGTGACCACCGCGGCGCCGTGCGGCGCCCTCCTCACCGCCACGAGCTGGAACGATTCGAGCACGTGGGCGCGGGCGGCATCGCGCCAGGGCGCGAGAGGATGGTCCTCGCCCGCGGCGGCGCGGCGCTCGATCTCCTCGAGGGTGCGCGGCGCCGTGAGGGCCCTCACCGGCCCGTAGTCCTCGTCGCGAGGCGGGGGCAGACGCCCCGAGCCTCCATCGGGACGCGGCCCGGCGTGGCGCACCGCCTCGAGGTAGCGGAGCACGCAGCGCGCCGGCCCGGCCAGGAGGTTCTCGGGAGGGTGCCACCTCCCCGCCTGCCAGGCGGTTTCGCTCGCGGTCGCCGTCGACACCTGCGTCACCGCCGGCGTCGCGCCGCTCGCGTGGTCCTCCGGGACGGCGCCGATGGCGGCGAGGATGAGCGCGAGTGCGTGCATGTGGTCCCGTCCGGATCCACTCCGTCGCGGGAGCACATTTGGCAGCAAGGGGCGGCGCGGCAAGCCGCCGCCCCGTGCGTGGCGATCCGCTCGGCGGGCGCGCCCCCCGCCGCAGGGGCGTGGCTAGATTGCCGGGGACGCCGGGGATACACTCGGTCGCCCGGCGGGACGGCCACACTCCCAGATGGAACCGAAGCGCGTCCTCATCGTGGAGCCGGACAACGCCTTCGCGCTGTCCCTCGCCGCCATCTTCCACGAGGACGGCGTCCATACGCGGGTCGCCTCCAGCGCGGCGGAGGCGGAGATCGAGATCGCCACGCGGAGGCCCGACCTCTGCCTCGTCCGGGCCGAGCTGTCGGACCTCTCCGGTTTCTCCCTCTGCGCGCGGCTTCGCCACGATCCCGCGACCGCGCGGCTCGCCATCGTCCTCTACTCCTCGGATACGCCGCCCGAGTCCCTGGCGGAGCACGCCCGCACCGCCTGGGCCGCGAGCGGCTACCTCGCCATGCCGCTCGACACGGACGCGCTCCGCAAGCTCGCGGCGAACCTCCTCGCCCGCGAGGAGCCGGTGGAGAGCGCGGACGACGCGGTCATCCTCGACGACGTGGAGGAGGCGCCGCCCGAGGCCGGCGCCGCTCCGCCCGAGGAGGCCGCGCCCTCGCCGCCTCCCGGAGAAGCGCCCCCGCCCGTCCCGCAGCGCCCGCGCCGCGCCGCCCTGACGGACGAGGATCGCCTCTTCGCGGACCGGGTGTTCCAGTCCATCTCCGAGCGGCGGGACGAGCTCGTGGCCGAGTCGCACCGGCGCAGGCCTCCGCCGCGCCGCGACCTGCTCCAGTCGCCGGAGGGGCGCCTCCAGCTCCTGCGCGACGATCTCAAGGTGCGCGAGGCCCAGATCGCCCGGCTGGCCGAGATCTGGGAGGTGCGCGAGCGCGAGCTGTCCTCCTTCGACGAGCGCATCCACGATCGCGACGTCGAGCTCCAGGGGCTCAAGGTCCAGGTGGACGACCTCCTGCGGCGCCTGGCCGAGGCGCGCGATCTCTTCGTGACGAAGGAGCGCGAGTACGGCGCCTCCATCGACGGCCTCCTCCTCGAGAAGTTCGGGCAGGAGAAGGAGCTCATCGAGGTGGTGGCCTCGAACGAGCGGCGCATCCACGAGCTCGAGCGCGAGCTCCGCCGCCGCGAGGACGACCTCGCCCACCGCAAGATCGCCCTCGACGAGGCGCGCGAGGAGATCGCGCGCCTCGATCGCCAGTCCCGCGCCGAGGCGTCGCGGCTGGAGGAGCGCGAGCGCGAGCTGGGCGAGGAGCTGTCGCGGCGCGCGGACGAGCTGGCCGACGCGGAGGAGGCGCTGGCCGCGTCGCGCCGCGAGGGGGAGGAGGCGACGCGCGAGGCCCGGCTGCGGCAC
>DATDDC010000185.1:0-8131 GCA_036523995.1 Anaeromyxobacter sp. | reverse complement strand
CGCGGTGAAGGACGGCCCCAGGAGCCGCTACCCGCCTCCCTGCTGCGCGTAGATGGCGTCCGCGATCCGGTAGGCGCTCCCTTCCAGGCGTACGAGCGCCTCCTTGATGGCAGGAGGATCGTTGGAGGGAAGGGTCTGCTTCAGAACCTCGAGGTCGGCCTTGATCTCCTCGAGGTCCTCGGCGCGGAGCGCGCTCGCGTACTCCTCGAGGCTCTTCTCGGTCGTGTAGATGAGCCCCTCGGCGTTGTTCCGGAGATCGGCGAGCTCCTTCTTCTTCTGGTCGTCCGCCTTGTTCGACTCGGCGTCCTTGATCATCCGCTGGATCTCCTCCTCACGGAGGCCGGAGGAGGCGGTGATCCGGATCTGCTGCACCTTGCCGGTGCCGAGGTCCTTCGCCGACACGTGCACGATTCCGTTCGCGTCGATGTCGAAGGTGACTTCGATCTGCGGCACGCCGCGGGGTGCGGGCGGGATGCCGACGAGCTCGAAGCGGCCCAGGGTCTTGTCGTCGGCCGCCATCTCGCGCTCGCCCTGGAGCACGTGCACCGAGACGAGGGGCTGGTTGTCGACGGCCGTCGAGAAGACCTGCGACTTCTTGCACGGCACCGTGGTGTTCTTGTCGATGATCTTGGTGAACACGCCGCCGGCCGTCTCCACGCCGAGCGAGAGCGGCGTCACGTCGAGGAGGAGGACGTCCTTCACCTCGCCCTTCATGACGGCGCCCTGGATGGCGGCGCCCACCGCCACCACCTCGTCCGGGTTCACGCCCCTGTGCGGCTCCCGCCCGAAGAAGCGCTTCACCACCTCCTGCACCTTCGGCATGCGCGTCATGCCGCCCACGAGGATGACGGTGTCGAGCTGGCTCACCGCGACGCCCGCGTCCTTGAGGGCGATCTTGCACGGCTCGACGGTCTTCTCGATGAGGTCGCCGCACAGCTCCTCGAGCGTGGCCCGGTCGATGGTCTCGGCGAGGTGCTTCGGGCCCGTCGCGTCGGCCGTGATGAAGGGGAGGTTCACCTCGGTCTCGCCGGCGCTGGAGAGCTCGTGCTTGGCGCGCTCCGCGGCCTCCTTGAGGCGCTGCAGCGCCATGCGGTCCTTCTTGAGGTCGATGCCGGTCTGGTCCTTGAACCGCTTCGCCAGCCAGTCGATGACGCGCTGGTCGAAGTCCTCGCCGCCGAGGAAGGTGTTGCCGTTCGTGGCCTTCACCTCGAACACGCCGGAGTTGAGCTCGAGGATGGTGATGTCGAACGTGCCGCCGCCGAGGTCGTAGACGGCCACCTTCTCCGACTTGCCCGCCTTCTGCTTGTCGATGCCGTAGGCGAGCGCCGCGGCGGTGGGCTCGTTGATGATGCGCAGCACGTTCAGCCCCGCGATGCGGCCGGCGTCCTTCGTGGCCTGGCGCTGGGCGTCGTTGAAGTAGGCGGGGCACGTGACGATGGCCTCGGCCACGGGCTCGCCCAGGTAGTCCTCCGCCGTCTGCTTCATCTTGGCGAGGACCATGGCCGAGACCTCGGCCGGGCTGTACTTCTTGGCGCCGGTCTCGACCCAGGCGTCGCCGTTGTCGGCGGGCACGATGTGGTACGGCACGAGGCCGGCGGAGCGCTTCACCTCCGGATCTTCGTACTTGCGGCCGATGAGCCGCTTCACGACGTAGATGGTGGACTCCGGGTTCGTGATGGCCTGCCGCTTCGCGATCTGGCCCACGAGGCGCTCGCCGCCCTCGGTGAAGGCGACCATGGAGGGCGTGGTGCGGGAGCCCTCGCTGTTCGGGATGACCACCGCGTCGCCGCCCTCCATCACCGCGACGCAGGAGTTGGTGGTGCCGAGATCGATGCCGATGACCTTGCCCATCCGTCGGATCCTACCTGGAAGGAGGGGAGGGAGGCTCGACCGCGACCCCCACCATCGCCGGTCGGATGAGCCTCTCGTGGAGCTTGAAGCCCCTGGCGTGCTCGAGGACCACCGTCCCGGCCGGCTGGTCCGCGGTCGGGACCTGCATGAGGGCCTCGTGGAGCGCCGGGTCGAACTTCTCGCCCAGCGCGGAGAAGCCCACCACGCCGTGGCGCGCCAGGGCCTGCTCGAGCGAGGCGCGCACGAGCCGGACGCCGTCGGAGAGCGGATCCTCTGGAGGAGCGGAGGAGAGGGCGCGATCGAGGCCGTCGAGCACGGGCAGGATGTCCTTCAGCACCTTCTCGATCCCGAACTTCTGGATCTCCTCGCGCTCCCTGGCCGCGCGCTTCTTGTAGTTGTCGAGGTCGGCCGTGGCGCGCAGCAGGCGATCGTGCGTCTCCCGGAGCTTCTCCATGGTTTCGCGGCCCTTCGCCGTCGAGAGCTCGACCTGGGCGCGGAGCGTCTCCACCTCGCGCTCGAGCTCCGCGCCGGCCGCGGGCTCCACGGCCACGGCCACGCTCTCGTCGCCCTGCGGCGGCGCAGCGCCCTCGCCCTTCGCCACCTTCTCCACGGACCGGAGCGCCTCCTCGACGGCGTCCGCCGGGATGTCCGCCTGGAAGGCGCCCTTGTCGTCGCTCTCGCTCATTGGACGTGTGAGGAATGGAACGCCGGCCCCCGCTGCCGTGCGCAAGATCTGCGTACATCTAAGCACACGCCGCGGCGCGGGAAAAGGGTTCCGCCGACCCTGCCGAGCCGATCAGCCGTCGGAGAGCGCGCCGAGCGCGAGCGAGATCTGCTTTGCCGTCAAATCGACGAGCGGGATGACGCGCGCGTAGTTCATGCGCGTCGGACCCACCACGGCGAGGGCGCCGAGGACCCGGTCCCCCCGCCCGTACGGCGCCGCCACCACCGAGACGTCCGGCACTACCGCGAACTCGCTCTCGGCTCCGATGAAGATCTGGACCTCGTCCGACGAGAGGACGCGGTCGAGGACGCGCAGGATGCGGTCCTTCTCGGCGAAGGCCTTGAGGAGCGCGCGCGCCTTCTGCACGTCCGCGAACTCGGGGGCGTCGAGGAAGCTCTCCTCGCCGTGGTGGAGCACCCGCTCCGGCGAGGGCTCCGCGGCGAAGGTCTGCTCGGCGAGCGCGAGCGCCTTCTGCAGCAGATCCGAGAGCGCGCTCTGGTCCTCGCGCATGTCGGAGAGGATCCGCTCGCGCAGCTCGGCGAGGCCGCCGTCGGCCGGCTCCCCCGAGCGCTGCAGCTTCTCGTTCAGGTAGTTCGCGGCGCGCTCGAGCTCGGCCGGCTCCATCGCGAACTCGAGCTGCACGAGCTTGTTCGTGACGATGCCCGCCGCGGAGACGAACACGGCGAGCACCCGGTTCTCGCGCAGGCGCACGAACTCGATGTGCCGGACGGGATCGGTCCTGGGCCTCGGCGTCGTCACGACGCCGGCGTGGTGCGAGAGCGAGTGGAGGAGATCGGCGGTCCCTTCCAGGAGCGAGCCCACGTCGCTCGCCTCGTGCGCGAGCCGCTCGATGCGGCCGCGGTCCTGCGGCGAGGGCGGCTTCACCTTGAGGAGCGCGTCGACGTAGAGGCGGTACCCCTGCGAGGTCGGCACGCGGCCCGAGGAGGCGTGCGGCTTCTCCAGGAAGCCGAGGGCCTCGAGGTCCGCCATGACGCTGCGGATGGTGGCCGGGGAGCACTCGAGGTCGTGGCGCGAGAGGAGCGGCTGGCTCGCCACCGGCTCGCCGGTGAGGATGTAGTCGTGGACGAGGGCGCGGAGGACCTCGCGCTCGCGCCTGTCCAGCTCTCCGCCGGGTCCGGGCATCGCGGCGCGTCCTACTCGCCGGCGAGGTGCCGCTCCGCCGTCGCCGCGAGCGCGGGGAACTTGCCCGCCGCGAGCGCCCGCCACTTCGCGGCGGCGAGGGACGCGTCCCCCGAGTGCTCCGCGAGGAGCGCCTCGAGGTGCACGCGCTCCTCGGGGTGAGCGTAGGCGAAGGCCGCGCGCGCCGCGCCCGAGCGGTCGCGGGCGAGCGCCTCCCGGAGGGACGATCGCCCCCGCTCCACGTCGCCGCGCGAGTCGGCGAGCACGGCGAGGGCGTACCACGGCTCCGGCCGCGAGGGCTCGAGGCTGCGGGCCGTCTCGAGATAGGCCTGGGCGGCGGACACGTAGCCGTCGACGGCGTAGAGCTCGCCCAGATTCACGAGCGCGGCCTGCTGCTCCTCGACGTCGCCCTTGGCCACCACCTCGTCGAGGAGGCGACGCGCCGCGTCGGAGTGGCCTTCGAGGAAGTAGGAGACCGCGAGGTCGTTCAGGGCGCCCAGGCCGTCGGGATCCCGCGTCAGATCGGCCTCGAACGCGGCGCGGGCCCCGGCGAGATCGGCCGCGCGCAGGCGGTCCGGGCCGGGGCCCTGGGCGCTCGCCAGCGTGGAGAGCACGGGGGAGGCCTGGTCCCGGGCGGGCGGGCGAGGCTCCGCCCCGCCGCACGCGGCGAGGAAGGCGGCGAGCGCCGCTGCTCTTCTCACGCGGGTCATCGGGGTCCGCACGGGTCGCCCGGCAGGAAGTCGAGGGACGGGTCGAGTGTAGCCACCACCTCCGGGTCGATCAAGGAAGGGCGCGTACCAGATTCCGCGAGGAAGAGAGGGCCCCCCGGGCGCGGCGGGTCGCGCGCCGGGGCGCGTCCGTCGTTACATTTCTTCAGGGGCGCCGGGTGCATCGAGGATCGGCGCGGGCGCACCTTCGAAGTCCGGCGGGGTCATCCCGCTCGACCTCGGCGGCGCGGGCGCGGCGAAGGTCGCATGAGCCCGGCGCCCCGCTGCTCCAGGCGAACCGTCCGGGCGCGCGGGTCCCGAGCCAGGGCGTCGTTCGACGCCTGCGACCAACGGCCGCAGGCGGGGCCTCGACGCCTACTAACCCGGCGCCATCACACGCGAGACGCGCCCCGGCCTCGCCACTAAGATGCCGCCCGTCACGAACCCCATGTCCACCGCCCCGGAGATCTCCATGCCCTCGCCCTGGGCGCGCGTCCGCCGCGCGCTCGAGGCGGACCGCCGCGCGGAGGTCACGGGGCTCGTGGGCGGCTCCCGCGGGGCGCTCCTTCGAGAGCTCCTCGCGCCGGGCCCGGCCCGGGCTCGCGCCGTGCTCGCGGTCGCCGCCGACGAGGACGAGGCAGACGGCCTCGCTCGCGACGCCGCCTTCTTCGCGGGAGTCGACGCGGTGGTCCGCGTTCCCGCGGACGCGGTGCTGCCGTACGACGATCTCTCACCCGACCGCGGCGTCGAGCTCGAGCGGCTGTCGGCGCTCGCGCGTCTCCACGTCTCGCCGGACCGGACGAAGGTCGTCGTGGTGTCGGCGCGCGGGCTCGCCCGGCGCACCCTCCCGCGCCGCGTCTTCGACGCCGGCGCGGACCTCCTCGGGAAGGGCGTCGAGATCCCGCGCGAGGAGCTCGCGGCGAAGCTCGTGCGGCTCGGGTTCTCCCGCGTGCCGCTCGTGGAGGACCCCGGCACGTTCGCGGTGCGCGGCGGGATCGTGGACCTCTGGAGCCCCGCCGACCCCGCCCCGGTCCGGCTCGAGTTCTTCGGCGACGAGGTCGAGAGCTGCCGCGCGTTCGATCCGCAGAGCCAGCGCAGCGAGGGGGAGGTCGAGGAAGTGCTCCTCGGCCCGGCCCGGGAGGCGCTCTTCACGCCCGAGGGCAAGGAGTCCGCGAAGGCGGCCGTGCGCGACGCGGCCGAGCGCGTGAACCGTCCCACCTCCCGCGTGCGCGAGGTGCTCGATCAGATCGACCAGGAGACCCCCTTCTTCGGGATGGAGGCCCTCCTCCCCGGCTTCCACCCGGGCGGCCTGGGGACGCTCCTCGACTACCTGCCCGAGGGGACCGCCGCGTACGTCGACGATGCCTCGGGGATGGAGGAGGCGCTCGGCGAGCTCGAGGCGGAGCTCCGCCGCGAGCACGAGGCCGCCCTGCGGCGCCAGGAGCTGGCCTTCCCGCCGGAGGCCCACTTCCTCTCCGCCGCGGACGCGCTCGCCCGGCTCTCGGAGCGGCCCCTCGTGCGGCGGCACAAGGTCTGGCTCGGGACGGAGGAGCCCATCCGCTTCCCCCTCGTCGAGACCTCGGGCATCCGCGGCGAGATCGAGGCGGCCCACGGCGACGAGGGCGCCCTCGCGCCCCTCACCCGGCGGCTCGAGGACTGGCGCCGCCGCGGCATCGCCACCCTGGTCGCGTGCGGCTCGCCCTCGACGCAGGACCGGCTGCGCCGGCTCCTCGAGGACCGCCACCAGCACGTCCGCGCGCACGCGGGCGCTCCGGGAGCTCCGCAGGAGCTCTTCGATCCGGCGGTCCACGCGCACGTCTTCGCGGGAGAGCTGTCCGGCGGGTTCGTGGACGGGGACGGGCGCCTCGCGGTGGTCGCGGACGAGGAGATCTTCGGCCGGCGCGTCCGCAAGAAGGCCCGCAAGGCCCGCGACGAGAACGCCTTCGCGGCGGCCTTCCGGGACCTGAACGAGGGCGACCTCGTCGTCCACGTCGAGCACGGCATCGCCCGCTACCTCGGCCTCACCAAGATGCAGATCCGGGGGATCGAGGGCGACTTCCTCGTGCTCGCCTACGAGGGCGCGGACCGCCTCTACCTGCCGGTCGCGAAGCTCCGCCAGGTGCAGAAGTTCAGCGGTGCGTCTCCCGAGGCGGTCCGCCTCGACAAGCTCGGCGGGCAGTCCTTCGCGCTCCGCAAGGCGCGGGTGAAGGAGCAGCTCCTCAAGATGGCCGCGGAGCTCCTCGACATCTACGCCGCGCGCGCGGCGCACCCCGGCCACGCCTTCCCCGAGCCGGACGAGATCTTCCGCGAGTTCGAGGCGGAGTTCCCCTGGGAGGAGACGCCGGACCAGGCGAAGGCCATCGAGGACGTCCTGAAGGACATGCGGAAGGACCGGCAAGGGGCCGCGGTGGCCGCCCCGATGGACCGGCTCGTCTGCGGGGACGTCGGCTACGGCAAGACCGAGGTCGCCATGCGGGCGGCCATGCTCTCCGTCCTCTCGAAGAAGCAGGTGGCGGTGCTCGTGCCCACGACGCTCCTCGCCGCCCAGCACGAGCGCTCCTTCCGCGAGCGGTTCCAGGGCTACCCCGTCCGCATCGAGGCGGTCTCGCGCATGAAGACCGCCGAGGAGATCCGCGCCGTCCTGAAGGACGCCGCCGCGGGCAAGGTGGACGTCCTCATCGGCACGCACCGGCTCCTCGCCGCCGACGTGGCCTTCAAGGACCTCGGCCTCGTGGTGGTGGACGAGGAGCAACGCTTCGGCGTCGCGCACAAGGAGCGCCTGAAGAAGCTCCGCAAGCTCGTGGACGTGCTCACGCTCACGGCGACGCCCATCCCGCGCACGCTGCACATGAGCCTCGCCGGCGTGCGCGACCTCTCCATCATCGCCACGCCCCCCGAGGACCGGCGGGCCATCCGCACCTTCGTCATGAAGTTCGATCCGGCCCAGGTGCGGGAGGCCGTCGAGAACGAGCTGAAGCGCGGCGGCCAGGTGTTCTTCGTCCACAACCGCGTGCGCTCCATCGCCGCCATCGAGAAGTTCCTCGGCGAGCTCGTGCCCAAGGCCCGCGTCGGCGTCGCCCACGGGCAGATGAGCGAGGGGAAGCTCGAGGAGGTGATGGCGAGGTTCGTGAACAAGGAGCTCGACGTGCTCCTCGCCACGTCCATCATCGAGTCTGGGCTCGACATCCCGAGCGCGAACACCATCATCGTGAACCGCGCCGACCACTTCGGGCTCGCGGAGCTGTACCAGATCCGCGGCCGGGTGGGCCGCTCGCGCGAGCGCGCCTACGCCTACCTCCTCGTGCCGGCGCGCCGTCCGGTGACGAAGGACGCGCAGAAGCGCCTCGAGGTGCTGCAGCGCTTCTCGGAGCTCGGCGCGGGCTTCCGCATCGCGAGCCACGACCTCGAGATCCGCGGGGCCGGCAACCTCCTCGGCAAGGACCAGTCCGGCCAGATCGAGGCGGTCGGGTTCGAGCTCTACTCGGAGCTCCTCGACGAGGCGGTGCGCGAGCTCCGGGGCGAGCCGCCGCGCGAGGAGATCGATCCCGACGTCCAGCTCCCCGTGCCGGCCATCATCCCGGACGCCTACATGCCCGACGTCCACCAGCGGCTCTTCTTCTACAAGCGCCTCGCCCAGGCCGCGAGCGACGAGGAGCTGGAGGAGATCCGCGCGGAGATCATCGACCGCTGCGGCGATCCGCCGGAGGAG
>DATDDC010000184.1:0-3076 GCA_036523995.1 Anaeromyxobacter sp. | reverse complement strand
CGGCCCGGGCCTCGGCGGCGCGCACGCCGTCCTGCGCCGCGCCGGCCTGGCGGAAGACGTCCTCGATGCGGACGAGGTCCGCGGCCTCGTGCGGCTCGATGTCGAAGGCGAGCTTCGCCTGCTCGATGGCCTCGCGCTTGTTGTTCGCGCGCAGGAGCACCTCGGCGAGCTCGAGGCGCACCTTCTTCACGCCGGCCGCGTCCTCCTGGAGCGGGACGAGCCTGCGGTAGACGCCGGCGAGCGCCTCCGGCTCGCCCTGGGCGGCGTAGATGTCGCGCAGCGCCTCCAGGGCGCGGCGGTTCCGGGGGTCCGTCTCGAGCACGGCCTTGTAGGACGCCACCGCCTGGGACAGGTCGCCGAGCCGCGCGCCGAGGATGGTGCCGAGCTTGTCGTTGAGCCGCGCGATCTCGCGCCGGTCCACGGTGGACTGCACGCGGACGCGGAGGTGCTGGGCGAGCTCCTGCCACTGCTCGAGCCGCTCGTAGACATCCTCGAGGGCCGCCAGGGCCTCCTCGTGCCGCGGGCGGAGCTGGAGGAGCTCCCTCCACAGCGCGGCCGCGTCCTCGAGCTTCTCGAGCTCCGTCGCCACGCCCGCCATCCGCGCCAGGACCCGCTCCTTCGCGGCGGGATCGGTGGTGGCGGCGCGCTGGGCGCCGAGGTTCCGGAAGAGGTCGTCCTTGCGCCCCGCGCCCTCGTAGAGCGCCTCCAGGGCGCGCAGGGAGGGGAGGTGCCGCGCGTCGACCGCGAGCGCCTGCTCGTAGGCGTCGGCCGCGCGGTCCGGCGCCGCGAGCCGCTCCTCGCAGATCTGTCCGAGCCGGAAGAGGAGCTGGACCCTCTCGGCGCCCTGCGCGGCGGCGGCGCGCTGCTCCAGCACGTCGGCGAGCTCCGGGAACTCCTCCAGCCTGCCGTAGAGCCGCTCCAGCGCGGCGAGCGCGGGCGCCGCCGCGGCGGGCTCGATGGCGACCGCCCTGCGCAGGAAGGACGCCGCGCGGCCGGGCTCGCCGAGCTTGTGCTCGTAGAGCGCGCCGAGGCGGAGCGCCACCTCCGCCGTCTCGGGGGGCGGCAGCCGATCGATCTCGTCCTCGTAGATGGCGGCGAGCTCCTCCTCGTGGCCGCTCGCCTCCGCCAGCGCCTCCATGCGGGCGCGCAGCGCCGGGTCCGCGGGCTCCTCCCGGAAGGCCTTGCACAGGGCGAGGAAGGCGAGCTCCGGATCGCCGAGCTTCTCGCGCAGCTCGTCGAGCTCGATCCACAGCGCCTTCCGCTCGGTCGGGTCGGGCCGCTCGCCCGCGCGCATCTCCAGCACGGCGGCCTGCCGGGAGGCGTCGCCCTGGGTGGCGTAGGCGCGCTCGAGCGCGACGGCCGCGCGCGGGTTCGAAGGATCGCGCTGCAGGATCCCCTCGAGCCGCGCGATGGCCTCGGGGTGATCCGGGCGCGCGCCGAGCACCGCCTCGTACAGCGTCATGGCGCCGTCCTTGTCGAGGAGGCGCGTCTCCTTCAGCTCGGCGAGCCGGTAGCGGTAGACGGCGACGGAGGCGACGTCCTTCTCCGCGGCGGCGGCCTCGATCTCGCGGGAGAGGACGTCGGCGAGGTCCACCCAGCGCTCGGTGCGCACGCAGAGCCGGTCGAGCCGCGCCAGCGCGTCGCGATCGTGCGGCGCGACCTCGAGGAGCTTCTTCAAGGTCTGGACGGCGCCCGTGGCGTCGCCGAGCCGCTCGTCCTGCGCGGCGGCGAGCTCGGCCAGGAGCCGCGCCCGAGACTCGGCCGCCTCCTCGACGGCGAGGGCGCGCCGGATGGCCTGGGCCAGGCCGCCGGCGTCGGCGCCGCCCCGCAGCGTGTCCACGAGGCCGGTCATGGCCTCGCGATCGTCCGGGAGGAGATCGAGGACCTTCTGCCAGGACTCGGCGGCGCGGGCCGGGTCGTCCTTGGCGAGCCGGGCGATGCGGCGCTGGTACTCGGCGCGCGCGGCGGGATCGCTGGCGCGATCGCCGTGCTCGGCGAGGAGCGCTGCGAGCTCCTCCCCGAGCCCCGCGGCGGTGGCGAATCGCTCCGCCACCTCCAGCGCGTCCGTGGCGTCGGGATCGGCCGCCAGCGCCCGCGACGCGGCCAGGAAGGCCATCTCCGGGTTCCGGAGCGGACCGCCGTGGATCTCCGCGATGCGCCGGAGGAGGGCGGCGCGGGCGGCGGGCTCCGTCTCGTTCGCTGCGCGCGCCTCGAGCGCCTCCACGACCTTCTGGTGCTCCCCCTCCGCCGAGTAGATGGGCTCGAGCAGGAGCGCGGCCTCCACCGCCGCGGGCCCGCTCGTCCGCGCCAGCTCCTCGAGGGCCACGAGCGCCGCGGGGTGGCGCGGGACGCGATCGAGCACCTCGCGGTAGCAGGCGAGCGCGCCGTCCTGGTCGGCGAGCCGCTGGTGCCGGATGCGCCCGAGCCGGTAACGCAGCTCCGCCGCCTCGGCCACGAGGTTCGGCTGGCGATCGGCGATGGCCACCTCGCGCGAGAGGACCTCGACGAGGTCCTCCCAGCGCTCGGCGGAGCCGAGCAGCGTTCCGAGCAGCCGGAGAGCGTTCGGGTCCTCCGGGTCGACGGCCAGGATCTTGCGGTACGCCGTCATCGCGCCTTCGCGGTCCGAGAGCCGATCGGCCATGATCTTCGCCACCTCGAGCAGGAGTTCCTTGCGTGCGGCGGGCCCGGGCGCCAGGTCCGCGAGCCGCTCCAACGTTCGCGCCAGCTCCCGGTGCGCGCCGAGCCGGCGGTAGACGCGCGCGAGCGCGCCCAGGGTCTCGGCGGACGGCGCCTCGCGGGCGACCTCCTCGAACCAGCGCGCCGCCAGGTCGAGCCGGCCGAGCCGGTCGGCCGAGATGGTGGCGAGCCGGCGCTTCACGTCGAGGGCGGCCTCCCGCGGCAGCTTCGCGCGGAGCGCGTCCTCGAGCGCGCGGGCCATGCTTGTTGAGTGAATGAATGGAATGTACCCTCAGCTTATTTCATTTCTTCTAGACCAAGCACATGCCGGAGCATCTTTGTCCGGTTTCTCTGTCTCTTTGGTTCTCTACTGGTTCTCTTCTCTCTGTCTCTGTTCATC
>DATDDC010000183.1:0-4317 GCA_036523995.1 Anaeromyxobacter sp. | reverse complement strand
AAGTGGATCGAGGACCGCATGGAGAACCTCCAGGCGGACTCCTTCGCGCGCGACTACCACATCTCGGCGGAGCTGGGCGCGAAGAGGGACGGCACCATGACCGCGCTCCGCATCAAGACGCTCGCGGACCACGGCTACACCGACGCCGCCGCGAACCCCTCCAAGTTCCCGGCCGGCCTCTTCTCCATCTGCACCGGCTCGTACGAGCTCTCGAGCGCCTTCGCCGAGGTGGACGGCGTCTACACCAACAAGCCGCCCGGAGGCATCGCCTACCGCTGCTCGTTCCGCGTCACCGAGGCCGTGCACGCCATCGAGCGCATGACCGACATCCTGGCCCACGAGATCGGCATGGACCCCGCCGAGCTCCGCCTCAAGAACTTCATCCCGCCGGAGAAGTTCCCCTACAAGTCCGCGCTCGGCTGGGAGTACGACAGCGGCAACTACGCCGCGGCTCTGCGCAAGGCCATGGACAAGATCGGCTACGCGCAGCTCCGCAAGGAGCAGGCCGAGAAGCGGGCGAAGGGCGAGCTCATGGGCATCGGCATCTCCAGCTTCACGGAGATCGTGGGGGCGGGGCCGTCGAAGCAGTTCGACATCCTCGGCCTCAAGATGTTCGACTCCTGCGAGATCCGCGTGCACCCGACCGGCAAGGCCATCGCGCGCTTCGGCACGAAGTCGCAGGGCCAGGGGCACGAGACGACCTACGCGCAGATCGTGGCCGAGGAGCTCGGCATCCCCGCCGCGCACGTGCAGGTGGAGGAGGGCGACACCGACACCGCGCCCTACGGCCTCGGCACCTACGCCAGCCGCTCCACCCCGGTCGCGGGCGCCGCCGGCGCCATGGCGGCGCGGAAGATCCGCGACAAGGCCCGCAAGCTCGCCGCCCACCTCCTCGAGGTGAGCGAGGAGGACCTCGTCTGGGAGCCCGGGAAGTTCTCGGTGAAGGGCGCGCCGCAGCGATCGAAGACCATCCAGGAGATCGCCCTCGCGGCGTACACGAACCACCCGCAGGGCATGGAGGCGGGCCTCGAGGCCGTCTCGTACTACGACCCGCCGAACCTCACCTTCCCCTTCGGCAGCTACATCTGCGTCGTGGACCTCGATCGCGGCACGGGCGAGGTGAAGATCCGCCGCTTCGTGGCCGTGGACGACTGCGGGAACATCATCAACCCGATGATCGTGGACGGGCAGATCCACGGCGGCCTCACCATGGGCATGGCGCCGGCGCTCCTCGAGGAGATCAGCTACGACGAGAGCGGCAACATCCAGGGCGGAAGCTTCATGGACTACCTCCTCCCCACCGCCATGGAGACGCCGAGCTGGGAGACGGACAAGACGGTGACGCCCTCTCCGCATCATCCCTTCGGCGCGAAGGGCGTGGGCGAGTCCGCGACCGTGGGAGCGCCGCCGGCCATCGCGAACGCGGTGGTGGACGCGCTCTGGCACCTCGGCGTCCGCCACATCGACATCCCCATCACGCCGGAGAAGGTCTGGCGCATCCTCCACGAGAAGGGCGTGGCGGAGTAGGGCCGGCGGGCATCGCTGCGATCGGGGTCGGGCCGCGGCGGGAGCGGTGGACGGCGATCCTCTCCCTCGAGGGGATCGCCGTCCGCTCGCCCAGGCCGGCGACCCGGGCGGACCCGTTCACAGATAGTGGCGGACGAGCCACTCCGCGACGAGGCAGGGCTTGTCGCCGCCTTCGCGCTCGACGGTGGCGCTCCACGTGAGCTGGACGCCGCCGTCGATCTTCTCGAGCTTCGCCAGGACGAGCCGGGCGCGCAGGCGCGAGCCCGACGGCACCGGCGAGGTGAAGCGGACGCGGTTCAGCCCGTAGTTGACGGACATGCGCACGCCGTCGACCTCGAGCGCCTCGGACATCATCCGCGGCAGGAGCGACAGGGTGAGGAACCCGTGCGCGATGGTGCGGCCGAACGGACCCTTGCGGGCCCGCTCGGCGTCGACGTGGATCCACTGGTGGTCGTCGGTGGCGCGGGCGAAGAGGTCGATCCGATCCTGCTCGACGGAGAGCCAGGGCGAGACGGCGATCTCGCTCCCGACGCGGGGCTCGAGCTCGTGGATGCCGACGGTCTGGGCGGCCATCGGGGGATCATACCCCGGCGCCTTCCCGCCATCCGCCCCGGCCCGTCCGCGGTCGTCCTGCGCGGGCCGATCGAGCCTCCGCTGCGGGTCACGTAGGGCGAGGTCGCACAGGGACACGGAGTGGGGACTGCAGGCCGGCGCGCGCCGGAGTAGACTTCGCTCATGCGGAACGCTCGTGTCTCGGTGCCCGAGGGCATCGCCAAGCACCCGACCACGTTCGACGTCGGCGCGCACAAGCTCATCGTTTCGAAGATCCAGGAAGGGCGCTGGACCGTCGCGGTGGACGAGCGGCCCCTCGACGCCAGCTTCCAGACCCAGGCCGACGCGTGGGAAGCCGGGGTTCGCGAGATCCACCGGCTGGGCGGGCTCGCGCGGAGCTGAGAAGGCCGGCGCGCGGCCGGCCTGCTGGTTTTCCCCCGAGCGGAGACGATACGACTCGGCCGGCGCCGGCCGGCCGAGTCGATCGATTCAGCGCCGAAGCGGCGACCCTAGAGGTTGCCCATGCACATCCCGCCGCTGCACGCCTGGCCCATCATCGGACACTCGAGGTTCGTGGTGCAGGGCGCGCAGCTCCCGTTCGCCTCGCACGTGTGGTTCGTGCAGTCGTCGTTGCTGCGGCAGGCGCCGCTGGGCGGGCTCTGCGCGCACTTTCCGCCGACGCACGTTGCGGAGAGGCAGTCGCCCATGCCCGAGCACAGGCTGCCCACGCTCCCGCCGGCCTGGCCCGGGACGCACTCGTTCTCGATGCAGACCTGGCCTTCCGGACAGGCCGTATTCTCGTCACAGCTCCCGCCGCCCGCGTCCTCGCACTTCACCGGCGAGGCCTCGCTCTTCTTGACCTTGATGACGGGGCGCAGGATCCACTCGTCCCCGGTGCCGGTGGGGTGCACCTCGAGCGAAGCCAGCCCGTCGAAGTCGATGGTCACGGAGGTCTGGTCGCAGGCCTCGACGCGCCAGGGGCCGAGGATCTTGATGCCCGACTCGAAGCCGCTCGGCACCTTGAGAGGGGTCATGAGGGTGTCGCCGATCACGTGGACCTCGTTCCCCGTCGTGTCCACGTAGAGGCGAAGCTGCGTGATGCGGCCGGCCGAGAGCTTCACGGTGCCGAGCGTGAGGGGAGTGTTCTTCAGCGACAGGAGGTCCACCCGGCCCACGTTCCCGGCGACGGGGATCCATCCGTCGGAGGTGGAGTGCGCGGTGACCTTGGTGATGTTCACCCAGATCTGATCGACGTCGCTCGGCGCGGCGTCGACCAGGCTCACCTTGAGCTGGGCGGGCCCCGTCGGCGATCGGGAGCAGGCGCCGGCGAGGACGAGGCCGCTCGCTGCGACGAGGCCGGCGAGGACGAGGCGGTGACGGATCGCTTTCATGGCAGTCCTCCTGAGTCGGCTGCTCGACGCCGATCACCCCGACGGCCGAGTGAGCCGACGGGAGGGTACACACGAACGCCGCGGAGCGTCAGGGGTCGCGGTAGGGCGATGTCGCCCCTGTCCTCACACCGCCGCGCGCGCTCCGACCGTGCCGCGCTCGCGCGCCGAGGCGAGGAGGAGCCACACCGCCAGTGCAACGACGATCGCCGCGGAGGCGGCTCCGGTGGCGAGGCGGAGCGGCCCGGACGCGATCGCGGCGGCGGCGACTGCCGTGACCGCGAGCCGCGCGATCTCCGCGGGGACGGCCCAGCGGCTCCCGTCGAGGAGGCCGCCCAGCGTGAGCAGCGCCGCGTAGGCGAGCGCGGACGCCGCCAGGAGCTCGGGCACCGTCCACGCTCCCTGCCGCACGAGCATCAGGAGCGTCGCGCC
This sequence comes from Anaeromyxobacter sp., assembly GCA_036523995.1. Lineage (GTDB taxonomy): Bacteria > Myxococcota > Myxococcia > Myxococcales > Anaeromyxobacteraceae > Anaeromyxobacter. Next base: position 418 of record DATDDC010000183.1, on the reverse strand, counting down.
GGTGAGGGGAACGAACTGCGCGACGACGTAGGTCCGTACGGCCCGGCTCGCGCCGGCCGGGAGCGGAGAGCGGTGGACGAGCTCCTCGTCCGTCGGCCCGGGCGGCCCGCTCGAGCCGAACCCCGGCGAGCGCCACAGGACGCGAAGCCGATCGAGGCCGCGGAGCGAGCGGGCCCGCTCGAGGAGCCCGAGCCACCCGTCCACCTGCGCGCGGAGCGGATTGAAGCTCCGCAGCCGGTGCGTCACGCCGAAGAAGACCTCCTCGCGCTCCTCGGCGTAGGTCCCGAAGAGCCGGTCCCAGACCATGAGCATGCAGCCGTAGTTGCGGTCGAGGTAGCGGGGGTTCACCGCGTGGTGCACGCGGTGATTGGAGGGGGTGTTGAGGACGCGCTCCAGCGGCCCGAGCCGGCCGATGAGC
>DATDDC010000182.1:0-5788 GCA_036523995.1 Anaeromyxobacter sp. | reverse complement strand
CCGAGGGCGGAGGCGGGGCGCGGCCGGAGGGAGCCGCGGCCTGGGCCGGGGGCGCCTCCATGCCGCCGCCGATGAGGCCGCTGCCCACGCTGCGCTCGACGATCACGAGCGGCTTCGAGAGGACCTCCGAGCGCGAGAGGGCGCGCTCCGCGCCGGCCACGGCGGCGAGCGGCTCCACGATCTCCCGCGACGGCGCGACCATGACGACCCGCACCCCCACCTTGGCCGCGTTCTGCGCGGTGGTGAGGGCGCTGCCCCAGGTGCCGTCCGGCGCCGCGGGCAGGATGAGCACGATGACGTGCGGCGCCACCACGCGCGCGATCGCCTCGACCTCGTGCGGTCCGGGCACGCAGAAGACCGCGTACCCCGCACGTTCCAGGTGCAGGTGAAGCGCGATCGAGACGTCGGCGTCCAGCCCCACCACGAGAACGCGCGACGCCGATGAGGCGCCGGCGGGGCTCACGCGGAGCGGCCTCCCGTCTCCATCATGATGCGCCGCTCGAGGTCGGCGCGGTTCGTCGCGTTGGCCAGGGCCGAGTCGAGGGAGATGCGCTTCGCCTCGTGCAGCTTGTAGAGGTACTGGTCGAAGCTGTGCATGCCGAGGTCGGACCCGGCGGTCTCCATGTACCCCTTCAGCTCCTGGATCTTGGTGCCGTCGCGGATGAGCTCGCGGACGGTCGAGGTGGCGAGGAGGGCCTCCACCGCCGGGATGAGCCCGGTCGCGTCGGCGCGCATGAGGAGGCGGAGCGCGATCACCGCCTGGAGGTTGTCGGCGAGGCGGGCCCGGACGTTGTCCTGCTCCTCGGCGGGGAAGAGCCCGGTGATGCGCCCGATGGCGCGCGGCACGTCGGGCGTGTGGAGCGAGGTGATGACGAGGTGACCGGTCTCGGCCGCCTTCATGCAGATGTCCGCCGCCTCCCGGTCGCGCAGCTCGCCCACCATGATGATGTCCGGGTCCTGGCGGAGCGCGGCGCGGAGCGCGTCGGAGTAGCCGGCGGTGTCGGAGCCCACCTCGCGCTGGATGACGAGCCCCTTCCCGCCCGCGAAGATGAACTCGATGGGGTCCTCCACCGTGACCACGTGGAGGCGCTCCTGCTGGATGATGAAGTTGATGAGCGAGGCGATGGTGGTGGACTTGCCGTTCCCGGTCGCGCCCGTGACGCAGATGAGGCCCCGCCGCGCCTCGGCGATGGTCTGGATCACCGGCGGCAGGTTGAGGGTGTCGAAGTCCGGGATCTGGAACGGGATGGTGCGCATCACCGCGCCCCAGCTCCCGCGCTGCTTGAAGATCGAGGCGCGGAAGCGGGAGACGCCGGGCAGGGAGTAGCTCCGGTCCACCTCGCGGAAGTCGAGCGGGGTGAACCCCGAGCCGGGCGCCCCGAGCACGAAGTTGGCGATCGCCTCGGTGTCGGCGTGGGTGAGCGGCGGGTACTTCGCCGCGAGCAGCTCGCCGAAGACGCGGTACGTCGGCGGGTAGCCCACCTCGAAGTGGACGTCGCTCGCCTGCCGCTTCACCGCGAGCTGCAGGAACGAATGGAACATCTCCTCGCTGAGCGGACCCTGGCCTTCCATGGGCCGCGAGTGTAGCGCGGGAGCACCGAGGGCGGCCAGGAACGGAACGCGCGCGAGGCTTCAGGCTCCAGGCGGCGGGCTTCAGGAGAAGCGGCGCGGGCCTTTCCCGTAGCCTGGAGCCCGGAGCCTGTAGCCTACCGGCGCACAACCTCACCTCCGCACCAGCCGCCGGGCCACCGACGCCCAGTGCTCGTCCGTCACCTGGTCGTTCGGCGTCACCCACACCTGCGTCGCCCCGCCGGCCAGGGCCGCCTCGAGCGCCGCGTCGAAGTCGGCCGGCCCGACCACCGCGTTCTTGCCCCAGAGCCCGATGGACACGTCGAAGTGGCTCGTGGGGAACGACGCCGCGAGGTGGCGGGCGAGGTCGCCGGAGGCGCTGGGCGGGAGCCCCTCGAACGCGAAGTAATCCCACACCACGATGCGGTCCGCGATGCGCAGGAGCCGCACGTAGTCCTGCCCGAAGTCGCGGCCGTTGCGGGAGAGGTCCTTCCAGCTCGCCGCCACGTCGATGTAGAGCCGCTTCCCGTGCCGCCGCACCGCCTGCGCGGCCTTCCGGGCGAAGCGCTCGAAGAGGGTGCACTTCCACTCCCACACCGCCGGGTGCTCCACGTCCACGTGCCCGAGCCGGTCGCGCGGCCAGTCGCGCCTGCCGGTGAGGGCCCGGAACGACTCCAGGTCCGCCTTCCCGAACGAGGTGTCGCCGTACGCGGCCTCGGTGATGTCCACGACGTCCACCGGGTATCTCGACGCGATGGCCTCGATCATCTCCACGGCGCGCGCGCCGAAGGCGCCGTCGGCGAGCTCGGCGAGCGAGACCTGCTCCGCGCTGGGCTTGCCGTCCGAGTGCACCGCCGCGGAGGCCGGGTTCGCCTGGATCCAGGCCGGGGCGTAGAGATCGACGAAGGCGGCGACCTCGAGCCCCTCGTCGCGGAAGGTGGTCACCGCCTCGCCGAGCAGGTCCAGCTCCGGCTCGCCGCGCTGGTGGTTCGACCAGACGTCCTCGTGCCCCTTCCAGCGGAAGTAGGTCCACTCCACGCGCCCGGCGCCGACGCCCACCACCTCCACCTGGCGCAGGAGGGCCCGGCGCTGGACGGAGGAGATGGCTTCGCGCCAGTCCGGCCAGGCGTCGAAGTGCGTGGAGAGGCCGACGCGGAAGGCGGGGCGGGCGGGCGGGCGGAAGATGCCCGCCACCGCGGCCGCGGAGAAGGGGCCGCTCCCGGGCACCCGCCCCAGCCAGAGGAGCCCCACGGCCACCCCGACGGCGAGCCCGCCCGCCACGAAGGCGGTGAGCCACGTGGCGACGTTGGCGCCTCGCGCCAGGGCCGGGCGGCGCTCGAGCTTGTCCCAGCGCGACTCCGCGCCCTGGAGCTCCTTCCACCAGGAGTGGATGACCACCGCGTTGTAGAAGTACGAGAGCGGCACGATGAGCAGCCCGTGCAGGAGCCAGCGGAGGTCGCGCGGGGAGCGGTCGAGCAGGATGGCGTACGTCGCCACGGCGTAGAAGAAGGCGAGCCCCACCCAGGCGAGCATGTCGAGCGGCCCGCGGAAGCGGATCCAGCGCTCCGAGGCGGCGAGCGGCAGGAGCACGAGGAGCGCCACCTGGGCCGCGGGCACCACGGACATCGAGGCGAAGTTCACCGGGAGGTAGAACGAGAACGGGAAGTGCGAGGGCCGGAAGAAGAGGTCCCGGTAGCGGAAGGCGATCTGGAGATAGCTCCGCACCCAGCGCACCCGCTGGCGCCAGAGCGCGTCGAAGGTGGCCGGGCACTCGGCCAGCACCATGGGCTCGGGATCGAAGACGATGCGCTTCCGCTCCCGATGGAGGCGGAAGGTGATCTCGAGGTCCTCGCCCCAGGTGCGCTCGAAGCCGCCGATCTCGTCCAGCACGCGCCGGCGGATGGCGCCGAGGTTGCCGGAGATGATGGGCAGGCAGTTCAGGACGGAGAGGGCGCGGCGCACGAAGCCCGTCCCCACGTGCGTCGTCACGACCAGCACCTTCTGCAGGGCGGTGCGCGGCCGGAGCGGCGCGTCGTTGCCGCACACCGCGTCGATGCGGGGGTCCCCGAACCAGCGCGCCATCTTCCCGACCGTGTCCGGGAGGAACACCGAGTCCGCGTCGGTGTAGAGCACCACCTCGCCGCTCGAGCGGGCGATGCCGGCGTTGAGCGCCGCGGCCTTGCCGGCGTTCTCCTGCCGCACGAGCACGATGCGCCCTGCCTCCGCCAGGTCCCGCACCGCCGCGGAGGTGCCGTCGCGAGAGCCGTCGTCGACGACCACCACCTCGAGGTCCGGCCAGCGGGAGGCGAGCACCGTCTCGACCGTGTCGCGGAGGGTGCGCTCCTCCTCGTAGGCGGGAATGATCACCGAGACCCGCCCGCGGAAGGGCGCGAGGCGCCGGAGGGCCCGCGCCTTCCAGGCCTCGTACACGAGGGTGAGCGGGAAGTAGATCGCGCCCTGCAAGCCGAGCAGGAAGACCGCGAGTCCGAAGGCGACGAAGATCCCGTGAAGGACGGTCATCGCACCAGGTTGAGCGTGCGGAACGCCATGGCGAACGACGTGCCGATCTGCATCCCCCGGTGCGCAGCCCTCCCGCGGATGACGTCGGGGTCCATGTACGTCCGGTCGGACTGAGAGCGGTGGAACGAGATCGCCCGGAGATGCTCCTCGACGTAGGCCGTGATGTCCACGAAGTAGTTGGGGTCGAAGTCCTTCGAGGTCGAGACGTCCTCGTAGCCGAGCACCGTGGGGACGGCCCGCGCCGCCTCGCGCGTGGCCGCGCTCACGGCGCGGTGGTCGCCGTGCACGTCCACGTCGCTGTGGGTGAGCACCATGGTGGCGTCGATCTCGTGGATCTTCGACTCGATGGCGGCGCGGATGGCCGGGACGTTCTCGGCGAGCTTCGTGTCGGGGAAGTGGAGCACCCAGTAGCCGTCGAGGCCGATGAAGGTGGTGGCCCGCTCCGCCTCGCGCGGCCGCTTCTCCGCGTCGCCGCCCAGCTCGCCCCGGGAGAGGGTGAGCCCGTAGACGCGCGCACCGGAGTCCTTGAGCTTCATGAGGAAGGCGGCGGTGCCGAGCTCGATGTCGTCGGGGTGCGCCCCGATGGCGAGCACGGTCTGCTGCGCGAACTCCGGCGCGCGCCGCTCGGTCCGGACCGCCGCCAGGAACGCCACGCCCACGCCGAGGAAGAGCACCACCTCGGCGAGCGCCTCCACGAGGCCCTCGTTCACGTAGCGGGCGAGGGGGACCTTGGCGGCGTGCAGCGCCAGGTTGAGCACGACGAAGGTCGGCACCACGTACCACGCGAAGAGGCGCAGGCCGGGGCGCCGGCGCAGGGCGCGCCGCATGCGGTAGGGGACGACGAGGACGATGGGGAGGAGCGCCGCGTAGGCGAGGACCTCGATCCAGTCCCCCAGCGTCCGCATGGGCAGGGTGGCGATCTCCTTGCGCAGCGCGCGATCGATCTCCGTCGCGTCGGCGTCGAGGGGCGCCAGGCGGAGCGCGGTGGCCACGGCCTCCTGCGCCGCGGCGAGCCGCCCGCGCGCGATCTGGATGCGCGCCATCATGACGTGCGGGTGGGGGCTCGCCGGCTCGACGGCGGCGTCCCGGCGGTACGCCTCGAGCGCCGCCTGAAAGTCGCCCGCCTTGAAGAGGACCTCGGCCAGGCTCCGGGCCGCCTCGCCGTCGGCGGGCGCCAGCGCCACGGCGCGGCGCAGGGCCTCGGCGGCTCCGGGGAGATCGCCCGTCTGCGCGAGGAGCCGCCCGCGGGCGCGGTACAGGTCGGGATCGCCCGGGTAGTGGGCGAGGCCGCGCTCGATGAGCGGCGCGGCGCCCGACACGTCGCCGCGGAGGAGCTTCAGGCGCGTGAGCCCCTTCAGCGCCTCGCGATGGGTGGGGCGCAGGGCGAGCACGCTCTCGTAGAGCCGCTCGGACTCGTCGTAGCGGTGCGCCCAGGAGAGGACGTCGGCGAGGTCGCTGCGGAGCCCCGCATCCGCCGGCGACCGGGCGATGGCCTGGCGGTACAGGACGACGGCCTTGTCGAGGTCGCCCGTCCACGCGGAGAGCCGCGCCAGGCGGACCGTGGCCTCCGGGTCCTTCGGGCGGAGCGCCAGGATCTGCTCGTTCGTGGCGATGGCCTCGGCGTAGTGGCGGCCGGACTCCTGCTGGATGGCGGCGGCGCGGAGCGCGGCCACCTCGGCCGCGCCGATCGGCCCGGGAC
>DATDDC010000181.1:0-4643 GCA_036523995.1 Anaeromyxobacter sp. | reverse complement strand
GCCGCCCGCCCGCCGGACCTCCACGTCGTCGGGTCCGCCCAGGCGCGCCCGCGCCCGCGCCAGCGCCAGGGCGTCGTCGAGCGAGCCGAGCCGGTCCACGAGGCGCCGGTCGAAGGCCTGCTTGCCGGTCCACACCCGTCCGCCGGCGAGCGGCTCGACGTCCGCGCGCGCGAGCTTCCGGCCCTCGGCGACCCGCTCGAGGAAGAGCGCGTAGAACACGTCGACCTGCTTCTCGACGGCCTTCCGCTCGGCGGCGCTCCAGGGCTTGGCCACGGAGGACAGCTGCGCGTTCTCGCCCCGCGCGTACGCCTCGCGCGACACGGAGATCTTCGCGAGCAGTCCGGAGAGGTCGGGCTTCAGCGCGAAGACGCCGATCGAGCCGGTGAGCGTGGACGGCTCCGCCACGATGGCCTCCGCCCCGACCGCGACGAGATAGCCGCCGCTCGCGGCGATGTCGCCCATCGAGGCGATGACCGGCTTCTTGAGCCGGGCGCGCACGACCTCGCGCCAGATGAGGTCCGAAGCGAGCCCGTCGCCCCCGGGCGAGTCCACCCGGAGCACGATGGCCTTCACGTCGCCGTCCTCCGCGGCCCGGTGGATCTGCGCGACGACGGTGTCCGCTCCCGCGAGCGCGCCGCCGCCCGTGGGCCCCGGGCGGCTCTTGCCCGCCACGATGGCGCCCTCGACGCGGACCACCTCGATGACGGGCGGCTTGCCCCAGCGCTGGGCGCGCCGCTCCGCCTCGGGGCGGTAGGGGCCCTTGAGCCGCACGCGCCGGTGCGCGAGCCGGCTCGCCCACGCCTCCAGCTCGTCGGGCCAGAGCACCTCGTCCACGAGCCCGCCGGCCTTGGCGTCGGCCGAGGAGAGGAGCCCCGCGTCCACGAGGGCGCGCACGCGCTCGGGCGCGAGCCGCCGCGCCGTGGCCACGTCCCCGACGAACCGCGCGAAGACGTCGTCGAGGAGCGCGTTCGTCATCTCGCGCGCCTCGGGGGACGAGGAGGTGCGCACGAGGGGCTCGGGCGCGCTCTTGTACCCGCCGCGGGCCACCACCTCGAACCCCACGCCGAGGCGGGCGAGCGCGTCCTTGAGGAAGAGCCGGCTCGAGGAGAAGCCGGAGACGTCGAGCGTCGAGCCCGGAGGGACGCCCACCACCGTCGCCGCCGTGGCGAGCCAGTACTCCCGGGTGCCGCCGCCCGTGACGTAGGCGATGACCGGCTTCCGCTCGCGGAGCGCGCCGAGCGCGGCGCGCAGCTCCTCGACCCGGCCGCCGCCGAAGGGCAGGTCGTCGATCTTCACGGCCACGGCGGCGACGTCGGGATCCGAGCGCAGCGCCGCCAGGCGCCGCAGGAGCCTCCCGTAGGGATCGCGATCGCCGATGGTGAAGACGAGGAAGCGCTGGGGCTCGAGCTCCTCCCGGAGATCGAGCCGCGGCACCTCGCGGCCGCTGCCGCTCGAGCGGTACCGCTCTCCGGAGAGCCGCACCGCTCCGATCCCGCCCGTGCGCTCCGGGGTGGCGACCGCTCCGCCCGAGACGCCGAAGTGCGGCCCGTTCCAGGTGAGGGCCAGCACCGCGGACGGGTCCTTCGAGGCGCCGGGCTCGCTCCGCAGCGGGACCGTGAGCTGCGCGGCGAGGGCGAGGCCGGAGCGCAGCTCGGCCGCGGCGCCGAAGGCGAGGTGGGTCGAGCGGAAGTCGTCGCGCCGGGCGTCGTCGGCGAGGAGGTCGGCGGAGAGCGTGAATGCGTCGCCGAGGAAGCGCGTGGCGAGGCCGATGTCGTAGCGCACGGGCAGCCGGACGCCGTCGAGGAAGGCGTCGCGCCCCAGCATGGCGAGGCCGATGGAGAGGTGGCGGAGGGGCCGGAGCGTGAGGCCGAGGTCCCAGCTCGCGAGCGCGTCGACCGCGGGATCGGGTGACGTGAACCGGTTCCAGGCGACGCCCAGGGAGCCGCTCCGTCCGTCGCCGAGCGCGAGCGCGAGCGTGTTCTTCCGGTACCTGCGCCCGCCGAGCTGTCCCGGGCGGACCCACTCGATGGAGTAGCCGGCGCCGATCCCGCCGACCCCGGTCGCGAGGTAGAGGCCGTCCGCGTCCGATCCCTCGGTGACGTTTCCCTCGCGGTACCACTGGAGCGAGAGCTTCCGCACGAACCCCGCCGCCGCCGGGGTGGTCCCGATCCCCGCCGCGTCCTCGGCTGCCGCGGCGCCGAGCTCCGGCAGCGCCAGCCCCGCCGGGATCCCGGACTGGCGGTCCAGCGCGTTCCGGACCTGGGCCGCGGCCGGGCAGGGGAGGACGGCGGAGGCGGCGAGGGCGAGGAGGAACGGCGCGGAATGGCGGCGCATGGTGGCGCGGATTGTACGCGCGCCGCCCGGCGGACGGGGGGCTCGCGAGGGACGTGTGCGGCGCCCGAGCGCAGGCGCTCGCGAGAGTCTCGGTCGCGCAGCCGGGACGTCACTGCACGTGCGATGGTCCTCGCGGGGTCACTCCTCGTTCCCGGCGTCCTCCACCGCCCGCAGGTGCTCCTCCCCCAGCGGCACGAGGTTCCCGGCCTTGTACTGCCGGAACACGTCGAGGATCTGCTCCTTGTGCGGGCGCACCTTCCCGAGCGGGCACCTCTCCCATTCCTTCACCGGCTCGTCGCAGTAGCCCATCCGCTTGTCGCCGCACTTCGGCTGGAGGTAGCCGCCGATCTCGGGGATGGCCCTCATCACCTCGCGCCGCATGAGCGCGACCATGTGGCGGATCTCCCATTGCGCCCGCCAGCACAGGCGGAGGTCCGCGATGTGGAGCAGCTCCTGGAAGTTCACCATCACCTGGAAGTTCGTGGGCGTGGCGTTGGGCAGGACGAAGCGGGCGTCCTCCGCGGGGATGCCGCTCGCGAGGGCGCGCTCGTACAGGCGCGTGATCTCGCCCATGAGCCGGTCGTACTCGCCCGCCATGCCGGCCTTCTCCCAGGTCTTCGGCATGACGTACTCGAGCCGCTCCTCCTTGTAGCGGACGTAGCGCTGCGACTGCTGCTCGAAGCTGATGCCGATGCGGTGCCGCACGAACTGATGCGACAGCGCGCGGGAGACGCCGGAGATGCCGAACCAGAAGACCACCTGCTCGAGCGGCGACGCGTGGCCCGTCTTGAGCCGATCGCCGATGAACTCGCGGATGGTCTCGGCCGGGATGCGGCCGTCGCGGATCTCGCTCCAGACCTCGTTCGGGGTCTTCGGGGTGTAGCAGGTCCGATACGCGCCGTAGAGCTTCTGGAGCGGATCGCGCGCGTGATCGATGAGCGTGACTTCGAGCGCCATGGTGCCGTTCCTACCACCTCGCCCCGACGGCAGGAACGGCCCGAGCGGCTCGCCGGCCGGGCGCTCGCCCCCCCGGCGTTCCGCTTGAGCCCGATCCGGTCGCGCCTCATATTGCGCGCCGCCGGGCGGAGCCGCACCGCGCGCCCGGGGAGGTCCTCTCGTGCCGCGCATCCTCGCCCTCGCCGCCGTGTTCGCCCTGTCCGCCGCGCTGGCCGCCTGCACCCGCGCGCCTCCGCGAAGTCGAGCCGAGGCCGAGGCGTCCCCGCCCATCGACGCGGCGGCGCTGGATCGCTCCGTCGACCCGTGCGACGACTTCTACCAGTTCGCCTGCGGCGGCTGGATCGCGCGCACCGAGATCCCGCCGGACCGCTCGTCGTGGCACCGCGGCTTCGCCGTGATCCGCGAGCAGAACCTCCAGGAGCTGCGCGAGATCCTCGAGGCGGCGGCCGGGGGCCGGCTCGCCTCCGATCCCTTCGCGGACAAGCTCGGCGCCTTCTGGACGTCCTGCATGGACGAGGCGGCCGTGGAGGCGCGCGGCCTCGAGGAGCTCCGCGCCGAGTGGGCGCGCGTCGACGCGGTCCAGGATCGCGCCGCGCTCGCGGGCGCCCTGGCGCGCCTCCACGCCGCCGGCATCTTCGATCCGCTTCGCATGTTCGCCGGCCAGGACCCGAAGGACGCGACCCAGGTCGTCCTCACCATCTCGCAGGGCGGGCTCACCCTCCCGGACCGCGACTACTACCTCTCGGATCAGGGCAAGAACCCGGAGATCCGCCGCGAGCTCTCGGACCACCTGCGCCGCATGCTGGGCCTCGCCGCCGTGCCGCCGGGGCAGGTGGAGGCGCAGGCCTCCGGCGTGGAGCGGATCGAGCGCGCCATCGCGGCGAGCCACTTCACGAGGACCGAGATGCGGGACCCGCTGCGGACGAACAACCGCGTCGACCGGAGCGGGCTCGAGAAGCTCGCGCCGGACGTTCCCTGGGCGCGGCTCTTCGACGACCTCGGCCATCCCGACCTCGTGGCCGTGAAGGTCACCACCCCGCGCTTCGTCGAGGAGGTGGGGCGGCTCTTCGCCGGGGCGCCGCTCGACGACTGGAAGGCCTACCTGCGCTGGCACCTCCTCGCCGGCATGGCGGAGGCCCGCGCCCTTCCGAGGGCCTTCGTGGACGAGCGCTTCCGCTTCCAGTCGAAGGCCTTCACCGGGGCGAAGGAGCTGCTCCCGCGCTGGAAGCACTGCGTGGACGCGACGGACGAGGCGCTCGGGTTCGCGCTCGGCCGCATCTACGTGCGGCTCCACTTCGGGCCGGAGGGAAAGGAGCGCACCACCCGGCTCGTGGACGAGATCGAGAAGGCCA
>DATDDC010000180.1:0-8445 GCA_036523995.1 Anaeromyxobacter sp. | reverse complement strand
CGATTGGAAACTTCCCGAAAACTGGAAGGAAATCATTCTTCAGGGGTTGGCCGACCGGCTTGACCGGTTCCGCTCGCTGAAGATTTTCATGGATTGCTGCGTGCGCTGCGGCGCCTGCGCCGACAAGTGCCACTTCTACATCGGCAGCGGCGATCCCAAGAACATGCCGGTGCTGCGCGCCGAGCTCCTGCGCTCCGTCTACCGGAACGACTTCACCACCGCCGGAAAGATCCTGGGGCGCCTGGCGGGGGCGCGGCCGCTCACCCCCGAGGTCATCAAGGAGTGGTTCCTCTACTTCTACCAGTGCACCGAGTGCCGCCGCTGCTCGGTGTTCTGCCCGTTCGGCATCGACACCGCCGAGATCACCATGATGGCGCGCGAGCTCCTCAACCTGCTCGGCGTCAACGTGAACTGGATCATGCAGCCGGTGGCCGACTGCTACCGCTACGGCAACCACCTCGGCATCCAGCCGCACGGCCTCAAGGACACGCTCGAGTTCTTCGCCGACGACATCGAGGAGGTCACCGGCGTCCGCGTGAACGTCCCCATCAACAAGAAGGGGGCCGAGGTCCTCTTCGTCACGCCCTCCGGCGACTTCCTGGCCGACCCCGGCGTCTACACGTGCATGGGGTACATGGCCCTCTTCCACGAGATCGGGCTCGACTACACCTTCAGCACCTACGCCTCGGAGGGCGGGAACTTCGGCCTCTTCACCTCCGCGGACATGATGAAGCGCCTCAACGCGAAGATCTACGCGGAGGCGAAGCGACTCGGGGTGAAGTGGATCCTGGGCGGCGAGTGCGGCCACATGTGGCGCGTGCTGCACCAGTACATGGACACCATGAACGGGCCCGCCGACTTCCTGGAGGTTCCGGTCTCTCCCATCACCGGCACGCGCTTCGAGCACGCCAAGTCCACCAAGGCCGTCCACATCATGGAGTTCACGGCGGACCTCATCCGCCACAAGAAGCTGAAGCTCGATCCCTCCCGCAACGACGGCCGCCGCGTCACCTTCCACGACTCGTGCAACACCTCGCGCGGCGTGGGGATGTTCGAGGAGCCGCGCTACGTGCTCCGGCACGTCGTCAACGACTTCTTCGAGATGCCGGCGGGCACCATCCGCGAGCAGACCTTCTGCTGCGGCGGCGGCGCCGGCCTCGGCACCGAGGAGAACATGGAGGTCCGCCTGCGCGGCGGCCTGCCGCGCGGGAACGCGGTGCGCTACGTCCACGAGAAGCACGGCGTGAACCAGCTCGCGGCGATGTGCGCCATCGACCGCGCCACGCTCTCCACCGTCTGCGAGTTCTGGGCGCCCGAGGTGAAGCCCACCGGCATCACCGAGCTCGTGGCGAACGCCCTGGTCATGAAGGGCGAGAACGCGCGCGAGCTCAACTTCCGCAAGGAGCCGATGCGCCCGGAGGCCGCCGAGGCCGCGCCGCCCGCCGCTCCCGTGGAGGCCGCCCATGTCTGACGCCGGCAAGATCGCCGCCGGGCTGGTCCTCTTCGGCGCCGTGGTCACCGGGCCGATCTGGTACGGCCTCGGCCGCGGCAAGGGAGCGCCGCCCGACCTCGAGAAGCCCGCGGGCGAGAAGCAGTGCATCGAGCCCACGAGCTTCATGCGCGCCCGCCACATGGAGCTCCTCGACCGGTGGCGCGACGCGGTGGTCCGGCGGGACGAGCACGTGTACGTGGCGAGCGACGGCAAGCGCCACGAGATGAGCCTCACCGGCACCTGCCTCCGCTGCCACTCCGACACGGACAAGTTCTGCATCCGCTGCCACCAGTACGCGGGGGTGGAGGCCTTCTGCTGGGACTGCCACCAGCAGAAGGGACGCACGGCCTCCGCGACCGCCGCCGCCGATGCGCAGCCGGGCGCGCCCGCTGCCGGGATCGCCGCAAGCCAGGGAGGAGCGAGGCCATGAAGAGGCGGAGCTTCCTCAAGATCGCCGGGCTGGGCGTGGCCGGGGCGTGCGGCCTGCCCGCGGCGCGAGCCCTCGTCGACGCGCCGCGCACGGAGCCTGCGCCCGGCGCGGCCAGGGGCAAGCGATGGGCGCTCGTCGTCGACGAGCGGAAGTGCCTCACCAGGCCGGGCTGCCAGGCCTGCACCCTGGCCTGCCACAAGGCCCACAACGTGCCGAAGCTCGCGGACCCGCGCCACGAGGTGAAGTGGATCTGGAAGGAGACGTTCGAGAACGTCTTCCCGGACCAGGTGACGCCCTACACGCCGACGGCGCAGCGCGAGCGCCCGACGATGGTGCTCTGCAACCACTGCGACAACCCACCCTGCGTCCGCGTCTGCCCGACGCAGGCGACGTTCAAGCGGGCGGACGGCATCGTGATGATGGACGAGCACCGCTGCATCGGGTGCCGCTACTGCGTCACCGCGTGCCCCTACGGCTCGCGGAGCTTCAACTTCGAGGATCCGCGCCCGGCGCTGGGGGCCCAGCTCGCGGACTATCCCACCCGCACGAAGGGTGTCGTGGAGAAGTGCACGTTCTGCTCGGAGCGGCTCGCCAAGGGTCAGCGGCCCCTCTGCGTCGAGGCCTGCGAGGGCATCGGCTGCGGCGCGCTCGTGTTCGGGGACGCGGGCGACCCGAGCTCGGCGGTCTCCATCCTGCTCCGCGAGAACGGCGTCCTGCGGCGCAAGCCCGAGCTCGGGACCTCGCCGCACGTCTTCTACATCGTCTGAGGTCGGCATGCTCGAGAAGGCACTCACAGGCAGCCGGGGTTACTGGACGCTCCTCGCCGTGCTGGGCGCGCTCGTGGTGGTGGGGTTCGCGAACTACCTCACCCAGTTCGCCCACGGCCTCGGCATCACCGGGCTCTCGCGCGACGTCCCCTGGGGCCTCTACATCGCGCAGCTCACCTTCCTCGTGGGCGTGGCCGCCTCGGCCGTCATGGTAGTGCTGCCCTACTACCTGCACCACTACAAGGCCTTCGGGAAGCTCGCCATCCTGGGCGAGTTCCTCGCCATCGCCGCGGTGACGATGTGCCTCCTCTTCGTAACGGTCGACATCGGGCAGCCGCGGCGCATGCTGAACATCGTCCTCTACCCCTCGCCGCGCTCGATCCTGTTCTGGGACATGATCGTCCTGAACGGCTACCTCGTGCTCAACGTCGTCATCTCGCGCGCGACCTTCCGCGCCGAGCGCGCCGGGACGCCGCCTCCGGGCTGGGTGAAGCCGCTCATCTACCTCTCCATCCCCTGGGCGGTCAGCATCCACACGGTGACGGCCTTCCTCTACTCCGGCCTGGCCGCCCGGCCCTTCTGGCTCACCGCCATCCTCGCGCCGCGGTTCCTCGCCTCGGCGTTCGCCGCCGGCCCGGCGCTGCTCATCCTGCTCGCGCTGCTCGTGCGCAAGGTCTCCAGGTTCGACGCCGGAGACCAGGCGATCACGAAGCTCGGCGAGATCGTCGCGTACGCGATGGTGGTGAACGTGTTCTTCGTGGCGCTCGAGCTCTTCACCGCGCTCTACAGCGACATCCCCGCGCACGTGGAGCACTTCACCTACCTCTACCTCGGCCTCCACGGGCACTCCGTCCTCGCCCCGTGGATGACGGTGTCGACCGCGCTCGCCGTCGTCTCGCTGGTCCTGCTGGTGGTGCCGCAGCTCCGCCGCCGGCGCGGTCTCCTCGCCGTCGCCGCCGTGACGGTGGTGGCGTCGCTCTGGATCGAGAAGGGGCTGGGGCTCGTCATCACGGGCTTCGTGCCCTCGCCGCTCGGCCACGTGAACGAGTACTGGCCGACGCTTCGCGAGACGTTCATCACGCTCGGCGTGTACGCCATCGGCGGGATCATCCTCACGGTGCTCTACAAGGTCGCGATCGAGGTTCGGGAGGAGCTCGGGGTCGAGGGCGCGCCGGCCGAGCCGGAGCGCGGAAGCCCGGAGCGCAAGGCGCTGGAGGCGGCGTGAACGTCGCGCGGCACGAGGAGATGGCGTGTACCCGGTGATGCTGAGCCTGCGCGGCCGCCCCGTCCTCGTCGTGGGGGGTGGGGAGGTGGCGCTGCGCAAGGTCGAGGGCGTCCTCGCCGAGGGCGCGCGGGTCAGCGTCGTCGCGCCGGAGGTCGTCCCGGAGATCCAGGCCCTGGCCGACCGGGGGGAGATCGACCTGCGGCGCCGCGCCCACCGCGAGGGAGACGTCGCCGGGTTCACGCTCGTCTTCGCCGCCACCGACGAGCGCGAGGTCAACGCTGCGGTCTTCGCGGAGGCGGAGGCCGCCGGCATCTGGGTCAACGTCGCGGACGACCCCGAGCTCTGCACCTTCCACCTCCCCGCGCGCGTGCAGCGCGGCGCGCTGCAGCTCGCCGTCGCCTCGCGGGGCGGCGCCCCCTTCGTGGTGCGGAGGCTCCGCCAGGTGCTGGAGCGCCGCCTGGGCGCCGAGTGGTCGGAGTGGATCGACGCCGCGGCGCGGTTCCGGCAGGGCGTCCGCGCCCTCGACCTGCCGCGCGCGGACGCGGAACGGCGCTACGACGCGTTCTTCACGGAGACGGTCGACGTGGAGCGGCTCCGGGCGCGCGTGCCCACGGCGGCGGAGCTGGCGACGTGGCTCGCGCCGGCGCGGAGCGAGGGGGCGCCGGCGAAGCTCCTCCCCCTCCGGCCCGCCCCGTCCCGAACGGCGGCCGCGGAAGGCGTCCGCCCGGGCCTCGTGTCGCTCGTGGGCGCAGGCCCGGGCGATCCCGGCCTCCTCACCGTCAGGGCCCGGCGGCGCCTCCTCGCCGCCGACGCCATCGTCTACGACCGGCTCGCCGCCGCCGCGCTCCCGGGCGATCTCCGCTCCGGCGTCGAGCTGCACTGCGTCGGCAAGGAGGCCGGTCACCACTCCGTGCCGCAGGAGGAGACGAACGCGCTCCTCGTGCGGCTGGCGCTGGAGGGCAAGCGCACCGTCCGTCTCAAGGGGGGGGACCCCTTCGTCTTCGGCCGCGGAGGCGAGGAGGCCCAGGCGCTCCGCTGGGCCGGCGTTCGCTACGAGGTGGTCCCCGGCGTCACCGCCGCGCTGGGGGCCACCGCCTGCGCGGGCATCCCCGTCACGCACCGGGCCGAGTCGGTGCGCGTCACCTTCGTGACCGCGCGCGAGAGCGCGAAGGGCGACGGGCCCCAGGTCCGCTGGAGCCTCCTGGCGCAGGACCGGAACGCGACGCTCGTCGGCTACATGGGCGTGTCGCGCCTGCCCGAGGTGGCCGAGAGGCTCGTCGCGGCGGGCATGCCGCCCGCGACGCCCGCGGCCCTCATCGCGCAGGGGACCACGGCGCGCCAGCGGACCGTGGTGAGCACGATCGCCGGCCTGCACGCCGCCGGCCTCGCCGCCGGCATCCACCCGCCGGCGCTGTTCGTCATCGGACCCACCGTCCGGCACGCGGCGGCGCTGGACTGGTTCGCGAGCCGGCCCCTCTCGGGCGAGCGGCTCGCCCTCTTCACGCCCGGCGGCGAGCTCGCGCCGGCCCTCGACGTCGGGGGCGCGGAGGTGCTCGAGCTCGAGCGCCCCATCGGCCC
The DNA here is from genome assembly GCA_036523995.1 of Anaeromyxobacter sp. Classification (GTDB taxonomy): domain Bacteria; phylum Myxococcota; class Myxococcia; order Myxococcales; family Anaeromyxobacteraceae; genus Anaeromyxobacter. Next base: position 2,953 of record DATDDC010000180.1, on the reverse strand, counting down.
CGCCGCCCGGGTCGCCATCGCGGCCGCGCCGCTCACGGGCATCGTGTTCCGCGACGGCGACGAGGTCGAGGCGGTGGAGGAGGAGCGCTCCGCGGCGGGCTGGGACGCCGACGTGCGCGCCTTCTGCCTCGGGCCCTCGGCCGCGGCCCGGGCCCGCGCCCTGGGCTGGCCGAACGTGGTCGACCTCGCCGGGGAGGCGGATCCGGAAGCCGTCATCGCCGCCATCGCGGAGGGCGGCGCGGCCGCCGCGCTCGGCGCGGGGAGGGACGCGTGATGGCGCGCGCCGCCCTAGCGCACCTTGCCGAGCCGCTCCAGGACCGTGTCGGGGTCGCGGAGCTTCTCGAGCAGCTCCTGGGCCTGCGGGCCCAGCGCGGCGATCACCTCGCGGGCGCTCGGCACCTGCTGCCCCGCCACCACGTAGATGCCGCGGCCGTGGTCGTCGAGGTAGAGGCCGTCGGGCGGCGTCGCGGGGGCGAGCCCCTCGTACTGCGTGGGCGCGGCCAGCGCCCGCAGCAGGGCCCATGCCGTGCGATCGAAGAGCAGCAGGTCGATCTTCTTGCCGCGCGAGTCGGCCTCGAGCAGCTTCCAGCCCGGCGCCTCGTACGGACCCTCGAGCAGCCACAACGCGTCCATCGCCGTCCTCCTCGGTCTCGTCCTTCCTTGCCTCACCCGCGGGCGCCCGGTCAAGCGCGCCGGAGCGGTGCGCCGCGCCGGGAGGCGCGGCCCCACCGGAGGTCACCATGAGCGAGATCACGGAGGCGGCCGGCGTGGTGCAGGCCGGCGGCGCCGTCCTGAAGCTGCGGGTGCGGGAGGTCGCGGCGGAGCGCCCGCGCATCGCCGAGGAGCAGCTCGCCTACGCCCAGGTGCTCGACGTCGGCATGAAGCTCGGTTTGCTCCTCCTCCTCGTCACCTTCGCGCTCTACGTCACGGGCCTCGTGAGCCCGCACATCCCCGTGACCGACCTGCCCCGGTACTGGTCGCTCCCGGTGAAGGAGTACCTGGCCGCGACGGGCATCCCTCGCGGCTGGAGCTGGATCGGGATGCTGGGGAGCGGCGACTTCCTCAACTTCCTCGGCATCGCCTTCCTGGGCGGCGTGGCCATCGCCTGTTACCTGGCCATCAGCCCCATCTTCTTCCGCAAGAGGGACCGCCTCTACGGCTGGCTCGCGCTCGTCGAGGTGGCCGTGCTCGCGCTCGCCGCCTCGGGCCTGCTCAAGGTGGGAGGACACTAGTGGGATCGGTCGCTCCGACGAGGCACGGCGCCCTCGCCCGCGCCGGGTGGATCGCGCTCGGCGTGCTCCTCACCGCCGCGGCCGCGCGCGCCTCGGGCCATGCCGCGGCCGTCGCGCCGCCGGCGTCGGGCTCCACGCTCGCCTGGTGGATGTGGCCCGCGCTGCTCCTCGTCGTCACGTTCGTCATGGGCATCGTGGCGGTGCTGGGAGGCGTCGGCGGGGGCGTGCTCTTCGTGCCCATCATCTCGGGCTTCTTTCCCTTCCACCTCGACTTCGTCCGCGGGGCGGGGCTCCTCGTCGCGCTGGCCGGCGCGCTGGCGGCCGGCCCGGGCCTCCTCAAGAAGGGGATGGCCGACCTCCGCCTGGCCATCCCCGTGGCGCTCATCGCCTCGGCCTGCGCCATCGTCGGCGCGATGATCGGGCTGGCGCTGCCCACGCGCGTGGTGCAGACCGCGCTCGGCGCCACCATCCTCGGCATCGTCGCCATCATGGCCCTCGCCAGGAAGTCCGAGTACCCCGAGGTGCCGCAGGCGGACGACCTCTCCACCGCGCTCCGCATCAGCGGCGTCTACCACGAGGTCTCGACCGGCCAGGACATCAACTGGAAGATCCACCGCACGCCGCAGGGCCTCGTCTCCTTCATCGTCATCGGCGTCATGGCCGGGATGTTCGGCCTGGGAGCGGGCTGGGCCAACGTGCCGGTTCTGAACCTCTTGATGGGCGCGCCGCTCAAGGTCTCGGTGGGGACGAGCAAGTTCCTGCTCTCCATCACGGACACCTCCGCCGCGTGGATCTACGTGAACGACGGCGCCGTGCTGCCCATGCTGGTCGCCCCCTCCATCATCGGGATCATGCTGGGGTCGATCGTGGGCGTGCGCATCCTGGCCTTCACGAAGCCGGCCGCCATCCGCTACATCGTCATCGGGCTCCTCCTCTTCGCGTCGTCGAGGGCCCTTCTCAAGGGGCTCGGGATATGGAACTGAGAAGGGAGCCCGGCTGAGAGAGAGAAGGAGGACCGCGCCCGCCCGATGTTCACGAGGACCACGAGCATCCGGGGCAAGATCGCGGCCGGGTTCCTCCTGAGCTTCGGGTTCCTCCTCCTCGTCGCCGCGGTCATGTTCGTGAGCCTGCGGCAGGTGGAGGACGAGGTCGGCGCCTACTCCGCCATCTCGCGCTTCCTCGACACGACGCTCGAGATGCGTCGCTACGAGAAGAACTACCTCCTCTACCGGCAGCGGGAGGATCTGGAGAAGGCCCTGGAGTACGCGGGGGCCGCCCGCGCGGCCGCGCCCGACGAGACCACGGCGCGACTCCTCGAGCAGTACCGGGGGCTCCTCCAGCACCAGGTCGGGGACGAGAGCCTCGAGACCGCCGCCGCCATCCGGGACGTGGGCCGGGGCATCACCGACGTGGCGGAGCGGCTCGCCGGCGCCGAGGGCCGGAAGGTCCAGGAGCTGCTCCGCTCCGGGCGGCGGACGCTCATCGTCCTCGTCGTCGTCTTCCTGGTGGGCACGGCCCTCATCGCCCGGGGCATCGTGCTCACCGCCATGCGGCCGCTCGAGGAGCTGGAGCGCGGCATGCAGCGCATCGCGGCGGGGGACTACCAGCCGCTCCCCGAGCGCGGGGGCCAGGGCGAGATCGGCTCCATGAACGCGGCCTTCAACCGCATGATGCGCGAGGTGTTCCAGCACCGCCAGGACGCGCTCCAGTCGGAGCGGCTC
>DATDDC010000179.1:0-3146 GCA_036523995.1 Anaeromyxobacter sp. | reverse complement strand
AGGCGGGCGGCGTCGCCCCGGCGCACGCCTCCGCGGCGCGGGCGGGCGGGAAGTAGGGGGCGGCGAGGGCGGGCGGGGGGTCGACCTCCGCCTCGACCGCGACCGCGACCTCGACCGCGACCCCGACCTCGACCGCGACCTCGACCGCGACCGCGACCGCGACCGCGGCGCCGGCGCCGACCGGCACGTCGGGTCCCCGGAGGCCCTGAATCCCGTGCGCCTCCTCGGCTGGATCTTCCGCGTCATCCCCCGCCGCTGGCTCGATGCGCTGGGCGCCGCGGCCGGCTGGCTCGTGTGGGCGCTCGGGATCCGGCGCCGGGTCGTGGCCGAGAACCTGCGCCTCGCCTTCCCGGAGAAGAGCGAGGCCGAGCGGCGCGCCATCGCGCGGCGCACGTACCGGAACCTCGGCCAGATGATCCCGGACTTCCTCCGCGTGCCGTTCCTGCCGCGGAGCGAGATCGAGCGGATCTTCGTCTACGAGGGCTGGGAGCTGTTCGAGGCGGCGATCGCGCGCGGGAAGGGCGTCATCGCCTGCACCGCGCACTTCGGGAACTTCGACCTCCTCGCGGCGGCGCACACGCTCAGGGGAATCCCGGTCACGATGATCACCCGGCGCATGGGAAAGTCCGGGGCGAACGACCTGTGGCGCTCCATCCGCCGGCGCTCCGGGGTGGAGGACCTCGTCGTCACGAAGGGCTCGACGCTCGCCGCGGCGGTCCGTGCCGTGAAGGCGGGGCGCTACCTCGGCTACGTCATCGACCAGAACCAGCCGGACCGGCACGCCATCTTCCCCACCTTCTTCGGCGTGCCGGCGGCGACCGCGCCCACCCCCGCGGTGCTCGCCATGCGGAGCGGGGCGGCCGTGGTGTTCGTTCTCTCCCTCCCGCTCGGCGACGGCCGCCACAAGGTCATCTTCGAGGGGCCCATCTTGCCGCCCGACACGGGCGACCGCGAGCGCGACGTGCTCGCCTTCATGCAGGACCTGAACGACCGGCTCGAGCGGTGGATCCGCGTGTACCCGGATCGCTGGTACTGGCTCCACCGCCGCTGGAAGACCCGGCCGGCGGGCGAGGGCGTGCCCGCGCCGCACGCAAATTGACCTCCCGGGACGCCCCGCGGTAGGGAAGGGCGTGCGCCGCCCCCGCGAGACCGATCTCTCGTCCCTCGCCGATCTCCTGCCCGCGTTCGCGCGCGCCGAGGTGGTGGTGGTGGGCGACTTCGTCGCAGACGAGTACGTGTACGGCGAGACGGAGCGCATCTCCCGCGAGGCGCCGGTGCTCATCGTGCGCTACGAGTCGTCCGAGATGAAGGCGGGCTGCGCCGGGAACGCCGCGCAGAACCTCGCCGCCCTCGGCGTGAAGGTCCGCGCCGTGGGCGCGGTCGGCGACGACGCCCTCGGCACGGCCCTGCTCGACGAGATGGCCTCGGCCGGGATCGACGTCTCCGGCATCGAGCGCGTGCCCGGCCGCCCCACCGAGGCGAAGACGCGCATCCTCGCCGGCGGCCGCTCCACGCGCCGCCAGCAGATGATCCGGCTCGACCGCTCGCCGAAGGATCCCCTGCCCGAGACCGTGGAGCGGCGGCTCGTCCGGACGCTCGAGAAGCTCGGGCGCCGCTCGAGCACCGTGCTCGCCAGCGACTACGGCTCGGGGGCGGTCTGCCCCGAGGCCATCGAGGCGCTCCGGCGCCTCAAGAAGTCGGGCGTGCCGGTCTGCGTCGACTCCCGGTACAACCTGCGCGCCTTCGGCGGCGTGACGATGGTGAAGCCGAACGAGCCGGAGCTCGAGGCGGCCTCCGGCGTCTCGCTCTCGACGCCGGGCGGCCTGGAGCGCGGGGCGCGCGCGCTCCTGAAGCGCATCGACTGCGACGTGCTGCTCGTGACGCGCGGCCGGAACGGCATGTCGGTCTTCCGGCGCGGGGCCGGCCCGGTCCACGTGGCCGCGCACGGGAGCCAGGACGCCGTCGACGTGACGGGCGCCGGCGACACCGTGGCGGCCGCGTTCAGCGCCGGGCTCGCGGCCGGGGGGGACGCCGTCTCCGCGGCGCGGCTCGCGAACGTCGCCGGCGCGCTCGTCGTCCAGAAGCCGGGCACCGCCACCGTGACCCGCGAGGAGCTCGCGGCGGAGCTCATCCGGTCGTGAGGTCGCCGGTGGCCAAGCGCGTGTCCATGGACGATCTTCCCCGGCTCCGCGCCGCCGCGACCGCGGCCGGGCGCACCCTCGCGCTCGCGAACGGCGTCTTCGACCTGTTTCACGTGGGCCACCTGCGCTACCTCCGCGGCGCGCGGGGCGAGGCGGACGCGCTCGTCGTGGCCGTGAACAGCGACGTCTCCACCCGGCTCAACAAGGGACCGGGGCGGCCGGTGGTGCCCGAGGACGAGCGCGCCGAGATCGTGGAGGCGCTCGAGTGCGTGGACCACGTGGTCCTCTTCGACACGAAGGACGTGGTGCCCGTCATCCGCGCGCTCCGCCCGGACGTCCACGTCAAGGGGACGGACTACACGCCCGAGACCGTGCCCGAGGCCGCCGAGGTGCGCGCCTACGGCGGCCGCGTCGCCATCGCCGGGGACCCGAAGGAGCACTCCACCTCGGGCCTCCTCGATCGGCTCGCGATCGAGAGGAAGGGGACATGACGACCGAGAAGAGGCCCGCCACCCTGGCGCCCGTGCTGAAGGAGATCCTCGCCTGCCCGAAGTGCAAGGGGGACCTCGAGTTCCGCGAGGCCGAGGCGGAGATCCGGTGCCCGCGCTGCCGGCTCGCCTTCCGCATCGACGACGGCATCCCGGTGATGCTCGTCGACGAGGCGAAGGCGTACTGAGCGGTCGGCGGCGGCCCCAGACGGCGGCGTCGACCGCGACCGCGACCTCGATCTCGACCGCGACCGCGACCGCGGCCTCGACCGCGACCGCGACCGCGACCGCGACCGCGACCGCGACCGCGGCCGCGACCTCGACCGCGACCGCGACCAGATGCGCGCGGACGGCTCGACCGGAACAAACGCACCACTGAAAATTTGCGCAGTGTCAGGGACCCATGGATCATCGGGTCCATGCTCACGACCCTGCGCATCTCGGGCTTCGCGATCGTGGACGCGATCGAGGTCCGCTTCGGGCCGGGCCTGAACGTCCTCACGGGCGAGACCGGCGC
>DATDDC010000178.1:0-2503 GCA_036523995.1 Anaeromyxobacter sp. | reverse complement strand
AAGACTCACGTCGAGGGCATGGTCGCTCGCATGGGCCCCGCTCTCGGCGTGGACGCGCTGGGGGCGATCGGGACCTTCGCGTCCGGGATCCTCCTCATGTGGGCACAGTCGTGGGAGCCTCCGCGCCGCTGGCTCGCGGCGGGCATCGCCTTCGCGCTCGCCCGCGTGCTCGCGCTCTGGGTGGTGCGCAGCTCTGCGCGCGCCGTGGCCGGCCGTGCGCTCGCGGGCGAGGCGGTCGCGCCGTCCGATCCCGCCGTGAAACGAATGGGGATGTTCTCGGGGATGGCACACCTCTTCTGGCTGCTCGCGCTCGCCGGGATGATCTTCAAGGGCTAGAGTGCCCCGACCCAGGGCGTCACCAGAGCCGAAGCGCCGCCGCGGCGACGAGCCAGAGCGGCGCCCCGACGAGGAGCAGGAGGACCCAGAGCGCCTGCAGGGCGCGGCGCCGGGCGCGGGGCGCGCCGGGCCGGAGCGCCAGGGCCCGGATCGCTCCGGCGGCGAAGCCGATGGCGAGGAGGGGCGCGAGGAGCGCGGCCAGCCGGGCGAGGGGGAGGTGGAGCACGCGGGTACGGGCGAGCCGCGCCGGGGTGGCCGGGGCAGGTCGCCGGCCGTGTCACGAGTCGAGCTTCACGTTCACGAACCACGAGCCACGGGGACGCCGGCCGCGGGCCCGACGCGTGCCATTCGCCGGCGTCGCGTCACACCTGCATCACTTCCTTCTCCTTCGCGGCCACGATCTCGTCGATCTTCTTCACGCCGTCGTCCGTCTCCTTCTGCATCTTCTCGAGGGCCTTCTTGGCCTCGTCGCCCGAGATGTCGCCGTCCTTCTCCGCCGCCTCGATGAGCTCCTTCGCGTCGCGGCGCTCGTTGCGGACGGCGATCTTGTGGTCCTCGCCCTTCACCTTCACCTGCTTCGTGATCTCCTTCCGCCGCTCCTCCGTGAGCGGCGGGATGGGGACGCGGACGAGGTCCTTGTCCGACTGCGGGTTGAGGCCGAGGTTGGCGTCCCGGATCGCCTTCTCGATCGTGGGGATCATGTTCTTCTCCCACGGCTTCACCACGATGAGGCGGGCCTCCGGCACGGAGAGCGTCGAGACCTGATTGAGCGGCGTCGGCGTGCCGTAGTAGTCGACGCGCACGCCGTCGAGGAGGTGCAGGTTCGCGCGCCCGGTGCGCACGTTGGAGAGCTCGCGCTTGAGGTCGTCGAGCGTCTTCGCGATGCGGTCGTGGAGGTCCTTCAGGATGTCGTCGCCGAGACTCATGGGGCTTCTCCTCCTCAGGCTTCGGGGCGCGGGCGGGAGCTCGAGCCGCGGCCCACGACGGTCCCGATCTCCTCTCCCAGCACGACCCGCCGCACGTTCCCGCGGTGCGTGGAGTCGAACACGATGATGGGCAGGTCGTTGTCCATGCACAGGCTGATGGCGGTCGAGTCCATCACCTTGAGGTTCTTCTTGAGGACGTCGATGTAGCTCAGGTGCTTGAACTTGGTGGCGCTCGCGTTCTTCTTCGGGTCGTCGCTGTAGACCCCGTCCACCTTGGTGGCCTTGAGGAGCACGTCCGCGTGGATCTCCATGGCGCGGAGCGAGGCGGCGGTGTCGGTGGTGAAGTACGGGTTCCCCGTCCCGGCCGCGAAGATGACCACCCGGCCCTTCTCGAGGTGGCGTATGGCGCGCCGCCGGATGTAGGGCTCCGCCACCTGGTGCATCTCGATGGCCGACTGCACCCGGGTCAGGACGCCGAGCTTCTCGAGCGCGTCCTGGAGGGCCATGGCGTTGATCACGGTGGCGAGCATGCCCATGTAGTCGGCCGAGGAGCGGTCCATGCCCTCGGTCGCGCCGGAGACGCCGCGGAAGATGTTGCCGCCGCCGATGGTGAGCGCGACCTCGACGCCGAGGTCCACCACGTCCTTCACGTCCTGGGCGATGGCGGTGAGCGTCTTCGGGGAGATGCCGTACTTGCCGTCCCCCATGAGCGCCTCGCCCGAGAGCTTGAGGAGGATGCGCTTGTATCGCGGCTTCGTCGGTTTCTCGGGGGGCATGGTCGGCGCGTTCTACTCGCGGGCGGGGGGTCGGTCAACGGCGCCACGGGTCGGGGAATTCTACCCGAACCTCGCGTCCGTCGAGGGAACTGCGAGCGGAGGGGCAGCCGGATGAGGCTGCCCGGGCCCTCCAGAGGGCCCCCAGCGATGAGCGCGGCTTCGCCGCGGATACGGATCTCGAGCGAGCGGGGGACTGGGGGGCACAGCTTCATCGTGCCCCCCAGCACGATGTCCGGAGGGGCAGCCGGATGAGGCTGCCCCGGCCCTCCAGAGGGCCCCCAGCGATGAGCGCGGCTTCGCCGCGGATACGGATCTCGAGCGAGCGGGGGCCCAGGGGCGCGCAGCGCCCCGTCTCCGGTGGTCGCGGCACGGCGATCGCGCCCCCCCCCGGCAGGATCATCGCCTCACGTGGCGGCCGGGGCGCCTTGGCCCCTGCGGCGGCGGCGGCGGCCCCCCCGGCGGCGG
>DATDDC010000177.1:0-1739 GCA_036523995.1 Anaeromyxobacter sp. | reverse complement strand
GCGGCACCCCGTTCACGTGATTCCCAGCGTTGCTCCCGCCGCTGTGAGGGGATGTCCGGCGCCTGCCGGCGCCTCTAGCGGGGGGAGAACTCTCCCCCCGCGCCCCCATCTCGAGCGTCACTTCAAGTGGGATGCGCAAATCAGCGCGGGCGCATCAGGCGGTCGCGCCGGCGCCGGACGTGTTCGCGTGGGCGCGCCGGAACGCCGCGCGGGCGAGGTCGACGAACTGCTCCTCGGTGATCTCGCCGCCGAGCGCGCCGATGCTCGCGCACGCGGCGCCGGCCACGGCCACGGACGAGAACGCGGCGGAGAGCACCCAGCGCGTGGTCTCCTCGCGGTCCACGTCCACCGGGCGGTTCACCTCCATCCATCGCACGACGTGGCGGATGAGATCCTCGAGCACCTTCACCGGGATGGCCTGCTCCTGCATGTGTCCTCGCTCGCGGCCCCGTGGCGGACGCCGCCCCGTGAAGTATTCGCGGCGCACCCCTGCCGCGCCGTACCTCGGCGGGGCTCCCGGGCGCGCGGTTCACGGAACGGGGCTCAGCGGGCGCGCGGCGCGCGCGCGGCGCGGGCGAACCACACGCCGGCTTCGAATCGGTGCTCCTCCCGCTCCGCGGCGCAGATGCGGATCTGCTCGAGCGCCTGCGCGAGCATGCGGCGCATCTCGGGATGCGCCGGCAGGTGCGGCTCGAGCGCGGCGCGGACGGCGTCCGCGAAGGCGACCTCGCAGCCGCCCGCGAAGAGGGCCGGCAGGAACGCGAGCGAGCCGCCCGGAAGGGCGCGCCCGAGGCCCTCGAGGTCGCGCTCCACCTCGGCGAGCATCGCCTCGCGCCCGGCCGCGAGCGTGGAGAGCTCGCCGAAGAGATGCCGGTACTCGTGGGGCTTCACCTCCCGGCCTTGCCAGAGCCGCGCGGCGCGGGCGGCGAGCTCGCGGTCGATCTGGAGCCCGAGCGCCGCCACGATCTTCTCGCGGAGCGCGGGGTCCTCCACGGTCCCGAGCTTCGAGACCAGGGCGTCGAAGGCGGACGCCCCGCCCTCCCGCACGGCGGCCGCGAGCGCGACCTGGGCGAGCCCCGGGTCGACCGCGTCCGGGCGAGGAGGCTTGCCGTCGAGGCCGACGAGCGCCCGCCCCCGCCGCGCCGCCTCGGTGCGCACCGCCCCATCGCCCCCCGTGAGCGCGAGGAGCTCGATGGTCGCCTCGCGAAGGCGCCGCGTCGCGAGCGTCTCGCCGGGCTTCTTCTCCCAGCCGAGCCGCGCGAAGACGGGGCCGTAGAGGCGCCGCGCCAGCGCCGTGACGGCGGGGCGCGCGGCCTGCGGCACGAAGCGGTCGTGGAGGCGCGCCAGGATGGCGGCGGGCTCGAGGGCGGCGTCGGGATCGGGGTCGGAGGCGAGCGCGGTGATCGCCTCCATCGCGTCCACCCAGGGCATCGCGCCCGACTGCTGGGCGGCGCGCAGGTTCCGGACGAGCGAGATCTTCTCCAGGGTGGAGAGGTGCGCGAGCCCGGCGGAGCGCAGCCGCGCCAGATCGGGAGGCGCGAGCGTCCAGCGGTGGTAGGAGGCGCCGCCCGCGTGCGGCATCACCCACGCCGGACAGGTCGGGCCGAGATCGAGGGCGCCCTCCGGGCCCTCGAGCAGCGCGCACGCCTCGCGCGAGGTGCCCGCCGCCTCCCACCGGGCGCACACCGGGACCCGCCAGGCCTCCCCGCCCGTCGCGTCCGAGCCGTGCGGGACGTAGC
>DATDDC010000176.1:0-2451 GCA_036523995.1 Anaeromyxobacter sp. | reverse complement strand
GCGCTCCGGCCGTCCGGGCTCGCGACGGCGCGCGCGCTCGACTACGACGACGCGGAGGGGCTCGCCGGCGCGGCCGCGTTCCTGGCGCGGGCCGGCGCGCACCGCGACGCCGCGGACTACGCCGGGCGAGCGGCGGCGCTCGATCCCGGGCTCGCCCTCGCACAGCGCATCCTGGGCGACGCGCTCTACCGGCTCGGCGATCGGGATCACGCCGTCGCCGCCTGGTCGCAATACGTGCGCCTCTCGCCCGACGCGCCCGACGCGGCGGACGTGTCGGATCGCATCGACGAGGCGCGCTCGGACGTCACCGTGAAGTGAGGAGAGCCCATGGGCCACGAGGAGCACAAGAAGGAGGCGCCGCGGTCGATCCGGGTCTTCGTCGTGACCGCGTCGGATTCGCGCGGCGAGGCCGAGGACGTGGGCGGCGCCTATCTGCGCGAGGCGGCCGTGAAGGCGGGGCACACGGTGGCTGGTTATCGGATCGTGAAGGACGAGCCCGCCGCCATCCGCGAGGCGCTCGACGAGGCGGTGCGCTCCGGAGCGGAGGCCATCGTCGTGAACGGCGGGACCGGCATCGCCGCGCGCGACCGGACCTTCGAGACCGTGGCGGGGGTGCTCGAGAAGCGCATCGACGGTTTCGGGGAGCTCTTCCGCATGCTCTCCTACGCGGAGATCGGCTCCGCGGCGATGATGTCCCGCGCGGTGGCGGGGGTGTGGGGCGGCCGCGCCGTGTTCTCGGTGCCGGGCTCGCCGGCAGCCGTGCGGCTCGCCTGGGAGAAGCTCATCGCGCCGGAGGTGGGGCACGTCCTGCGCGAGATCCGCAAGGATGCTTCCAGCAGGGGGGCGCGATGAAGCCGCGCCCCCCAGACCCCCGCTCGCCCCGAGGCTGACCCCTGGACGCGACGGCGCCGGCTGCGGAGCGGAGGGTCCCCGTCCTCGGACGCGTGGTGGACGTCCGCGAAGGGGAGGGCGGCGGGCTCGTCCGCGCGTTCCTCTACTTCTTCACGCTCCTCTACGGCTACTACCTGCTCCGGCCCGTGCGCGAGGAGATGGGGATCCGCGGGGACGTGACGAAGCTCCACTGGCTCTTCAACGCGACGTTCGTCGTCATGCTCGTCGCCGTGCCGATCTACTCGACGCTCGTCGCGCGGGTGCCGCGGCGCCAGGCGGTGCCCTGGGTCTACCGGTTCTTCGTCCTCAACCTCCTCGCCTACTGGGCGCTGGCGCGAGCCGGCATCGGCGTGGTCTGGATGGCGCGGGCGTTCTACGTCTGGGTGTCCGTCTACAACCTCTTCGTCGTCTCCGTCTTCTGGAGCCTCCTCGCGGACGTCTTCACTCCGGGGCAGGGGAAGCGGCTCTTCGGGTTCGTGAGCGCCGGCGGCACCGCGGGCGCTCTCCTCGGCTCGGCGACGGTGGCGTGGCTCTCGGCACACCTCGGCGTGGGGAAGCTGGTCCTGCTCTCGGCGGCATCCCTCGAGATCGCCGCGCAGTGCGCCTCCGGCCTGTCGCGCTGGGGGCAGCGGGCGCCCGCCCCCGGCGAGGAAGCGATCCCCAAGCGCGAGGGAGGTGCGCTCGGGGGCTCGGCCTGGGCCGGGTTCACGGCGGTCGTGCGCTCGCGGTACCTGCTCGGCGTGGCGCTGCAGATCGTGCTGTTCTCGGTCGGCTCGACGTTCCTCTACCTGAACCTCGTGCGGACCGTGGCGGGCGCGTTCCCGGACACCGCGTCGAGGCTGGCCCTGTTCGCGAAGGTGGACCTCGCCGTGAACGTGCTGGCGCTCGCGATGGGGTCGCTCGCCACCGGCCGGTTCATCGCCGCGACGGGGCTCGCCGGGGCGCTCGCCGCCGTGCCGGCGCTCACGGCAGTCGGCTACGGGATCGCCGCGCTCTCCCCCGGCGTCTGGACGCTCGGCGTGTTTCAGACGGTGCGGCGCGCGCTCCACTTCGGGGTGGATCGGCCGGCCCGGGAGGTGCTCTTCACCGTCGTGCCGCGCGAGGACAAGTACAAGGCGAAGAGCTTCGTGGACACGTTCGTCTACCGCGGCAGCGACGCGATGTCGTCGTCGATGCACGCCGGGCTCGCCGCGCTCGGGCTCGCCATCCCGGCGCTCTCCATCGCGGCCATCCCGTTCGCGCTCGCCTCGCTCGCGCTCGCCCTCTGGCTGGCGCGGCGGGAGCGGAGCCTCGAGGAGCAGAGGAAGTGAGCACGCTCGGGCGGCGGCGGTTCCTGGAGGCCTCGGCGCTCGCCGCGATCGCGGCGGCGGCTCGAACGCGGGCGCAGGGTGGTACGGGCGGAGGGGATCGCATGCGGACGCGCAAGGTTCCACGGACGGGCGAGGCCGTCCCGGTCATCGGGCTCGGCACGTGGCAGACGTTCGACGTCGGCGCCTCTCCGGAGGAGCGGGCGCCGCGGCTCGAGGTGCTGCGCGCGTTCCTCGCCGCCGGCGGACGGGT
>DATDDC010000175.1:0-13029 GCA_036523995.1 Anaeromyxobacter sp. | reverse complement strand
ACGCGCTCGAGCGGCAGCTCCGCGCCAGGGCCGAGCGGCTCGACGCCTGGTCGCGCCGGCTCGACGCCGCCGCGGACCGCCTCGACCTCCTCGAGCGGCGCACGAGCGAGCCGCAGCGCGCCGCGGCCGCGCCGAAGGCGGTCGACGGCGCCAGGGCCTCGAAGGACAAGGCGGCCATCGTCATGATCGTGAAGTCCCCGACCGCCATCGTGAAGGAGCTCGCGGCCGCGCCCGCCGCAGCCGCGGCCGCAGCCACGCTGCATCCGGGCGTCGGCGTCGAGAAGGCCGTGGCCGCCGCGACGATCGTCTCGTTCGCCGCGCCCGCGAGCAAGATGAGCGAGCTCGACGGGGAGGCCCTCGACAACATCGCCAAGCTCGCCGCCAAGGAGCGCTGCGAGCTCCTCATCTGGGCGCGCGCCAAGGACCCGAGCCTCATGGGCGAGGCCCAGCGCCGGGCGGAGGAGATCCGCACCCGCGCCCTCGCCGTGGGCCGGCTCGACGAGCAGCAGGTCGTCATCCGCATCACGACGCGGCCCGGCGCGCAGGGCGTGGACGTCGTCGTGTCGGCGCTGCGCGAGTCCACCAGGGCCGCGCCGGCTCCGGCCGCAGCGCCCGCGGCGGCGTCGCTGCTCTCCGGCGAGAGCGGGAAGCGCCAGGTGCGCGAGGCCGTCCAGGCGGCCCAGGCCTCCATCGAGGCGTGCGTCGGCGACCTCATCTCGGCGAGGAACCTCGCCCGGGCGGAGGGCGTCCTCCGGCTCTCCGTGTCCAACCGCGGGCGGGTCACGAAGGTCGCCGCCGGCGAGGGCGACCTCGGCGGCACGCAGCTCGAGGACTGCCTCAACGCCGCGGGGAAGAGCTGGCTCTTCCCGCCGGCGGAGGCGGAGTACGTGGTCGACGTGCCCATCACCGTCATCCGCGGAGGCGCTGCGAAATGAGGGGCCGCACCGTCACCGCCGCCTGCGTGGCGCTCGGCGCGGCGCTCGCCGCCTCGCGCGCGAGCGCGGCCGAGCTCTACGGGTGGCTCGGCGGCCAGGCCGATCGCCTCGACACGGTCGCGCCGGACCGCGGCTCGGAGCTCCGGCTGCACCTCGACACCGCGCTCAACGGGTCCGGGTACTTCATCGCCCCCGGGGAGATCGACTGGAACGCGAACGTGGCGTACGGGCGGAACCGCAGGGACGCCGCCGGGGGAGGCCACCTCGACGACAACCTCCTCACCTTCGGCGCCCACACCGGCTTCTTCGACAGCCGCAAGAGCAGCTTCAAGCTGCGCCTGGACGCGAGCCGCTCCCAGGTGGAGTTCTGGCAGACGACGCCGGGCGTCGACTCGCGGCCGGGCACGTCGCTCACGAACACGCTCGCGGCCGGGGCCGTTGCCGGCGGTGGCGCCTTCCCGGTCCTCGACGTCCGCGGGTACCTGGAGGACGGCACCACCTCGAGCCCGGTACAGCCCGACGTCCACCGGGCCGTGAAGGGCCTCGACGCGTCCGCCAGGCACGGGACCGACTGGTACAGCTACGACGTCTCGTACCGCGGCCGGCTGGAGCGCGGCTCGCTCACGCCGCTCGACTACACGTCGCACTACGTCACCATGAACGGGACGTCGAAGATCAGCGACGCCACCGACTTCGCGGTGTACGGGCAGTACTTCACGCGCAGCCCGCAGGCGTCCGACGGGATCAACCCGAAGTACGACGACACGGCGCTCACCGCCACCACGACGACACGGTTCGCGGAGTTCACGGGGCGGGCGCAGTACGCGTTCAGCCACTTCACCATCGAGAGCGCCACCGCATCGAGCGAGATCTTCCAGAACTCCGTGACCGCCTCCGGCGACCGGCGCCTCACGCCGGAGTGGACCCTCGTACCCTCCGTGAACGTCACCTACACGCAGAGCCGGGTCGAGGCGGTCGAGACCACCGGGACGTCGGAGTCGGTCGGCACGCTCCTCCGCTGGGGACGGAGCACGCTCGACCGGACCTATTCCGCCGAGGGCGGGGTCCGCCTGGGCCTGGCCGAGCCCGCGGGAGCGGGCACCCAGCTCGCCTGGGGCGCCTCGGGGGTCGGGGGCTACGGCCGGAACGTCGGAGCCTCGCGATTCGGCGCCACCTACAACGTCAGCTACGACACGAACACGACCGGCGTTCGAGGCTGGGTCCTCGGCCAGGGCCTGAGCGGCAACTACGCCACGCCCCTGGTGCGGGACATGTCGCTCTCGACCACGCTGCGGCTCGACGCCAACCGCAACCACTCGGATCTCGTCGGAGACGGCGCCAGCCGGACCGCCACCTTCACCGCCACGCTTCAATGGCCGACGCGCACCGTCGGCCTCTCCGCGTTCCTGTCCGACGCGGTGACGGGCTCCCTGGAGAACCCCATCCGTGGGGACGGGCTCCTCATCCCGCCCGGATTCCAGACGCACTCGCGCGGCGCCCAGGCCTTCCTCCAGGCGCCGGTGGGGGAGCGCTGGCTCTTCTTCGCCAAGCTGACCTACGGCTCGGTGTCGGGCCCGGACTTCCCCGAGCAGCGCGAGCTCATCGCCGTGGCGCGCGCCGGCTACCGCATCGGCCAGTTCACGCTCACCGCCCAGGACGTCTTCACGGCCGCGGGCCGCGCCACCTTCGACACGCGGCGCAACGAGTTCATGCTCCTCTTCGCGCGCCACTTCAGGCTGTAGCTTCCTGTGGCTCTCCGGAACCTCCGCCGCGCGGCGATCGCGCTCTCCCTCCCGCTGGCGCTCGCGGCCTGCGCGCACGCGCCGCCGCCGGCGCCGGCGAGCGCCCCCGAGCCGCTGGTCTGGCCCGAGCCTCCCGCAACGCCGCGCGTGCGGCTCGCGCTCGTCATCGCAACGCCCGTGGGCGCCGAGCCGAAGCGCTCCCTGTGGCAGCGCGCGTGGCGGGCCTTCGTGGGGCTCGACGCCGAGCACGAGGACCGGCCGCGCTTCCAGCGCCCGTTCGGCGTCGCGTCCACGGAGGACGGCGACCTCGTCGTCGCCGACCCGGACGCCGCCATGGTGGTGCGGCTGCGGGTGGGCGCGCCCTCTGCGACGCTCGGCTGCTCGGATCAGGCATGGGGCGCGCCCATGGGCGTCGCCGTCTCGGAGAAGGGGGACGTCTACGTCGCCGACGCGGGCGAGGCGGTCGTCGTCCGGATCGGCGCCGACGGGCGCTGCGCCCGCATGGGCGCCGGGCAGCTCGAGCGGCCCACCGGCCTGGCGATGCGCGACGGCCGGATCTACGTCGCCGATCCGCCCAGGCACCACGTCGTCGTGCTGTCCGACTCGGGGGCGGTGCTCGCCACGGTGGGAGCGCACGGCGACGACGACGGCGGGCTGAACTTCCCCACCGGCGTGGCCCTCGACCCGGCCGGCAACCTGCTCGTGGTGGACGCCCTCAACTTCCGCATCGCACGCTTCGCTCCCGACGGAAGCTGGCTCGGCGCGTTCGGGGCGACGCTCGAGGACGGCGGGCCGTTCGCGATGCCGAAGGGGATCGCCACCGATCCGGAGGGGCGGATCTACGTGAGCGACGCGCAGCGCGACGTCGTCGTGGTGTTCCACCCGGACGGCACGCTCGATTACGCCCTCGGCGACTCCGGCGAGGCGCCCGGCCGCTTCACGCACCCGGCCGGCATCGCCTCCGCCCGCGGTCGCGTGTACGTGGCCGACAGCTACGCCCGCCGCGTGCAGGCGTTCGAGATCATCGGAGCCCAGCGATGAAGAAGAGAGCATTCGTGGCCCTGGCCTTCCTCGCCACCGACGCGCTCGCCGCCGGGCCGTCGACGGTCGCCGGCTCGAAGCACGACCTGTCGGTCACCGGGCCCGGTCCCATCAAGGCGATCCGCGAGAGGAACCCGTGCATCTTCTGTCACACGATGCACGGCGGCGGGAAGGGCCTCTCCAACCGGCCCGATCCCACCTCGAGGTACCAGCCCTACGAGAGCAGCACGATGAAGGGCCGCACCAGCGGCCCCACCGGCTCGAGCCGCATCTGTCTCTCTTGCCACGACGGCACCATCGCGGTCGGACAGCTGCGCAAGGGCTCGATCGAGATGACGGGCACGCTCGACGGAAAGATCCCGGCCACCCGCCGCTCGAACCTCGGAACGGACCTGCGCCAGTCGCACCCGTTCTCGATCTCCGCGAGCGGATCTCCCGGAACGCACCGCCCGCCGGCGGCCTCCCGCGTCAAGGCGGACGAGCAGGACCAGGTCCAGTGCACCTCGTGCCACGAGCCGCACTCGGAGTACGGCGGGTCCACGGAGGGAAGGTTCCTGGTGCAGCCCACTCTGCGCGCGGAGCTGTGCGCGACCTGCCACCCTGTCACCATCGACTCGAGCCACATGGCCTCGACGCAGGCCTACGCCGCGCGGCAGCCGCAGGACTCCGCGTACGCGACGGTGGGCGAGGCGGGATGCATGGCGTGCCACCGCACGCACGGCGCGGCGTCCAAGGGGCAGCTCCTCAAGCTCGCGGCGGCGGAGCGCGACGAGGCGGTGTGCCTGCGCTGCCACGGAGCCACGACGAACGTGGGGACGCCGGACGTGGGGCGCGAGCTCGCGAAGCTCTCCACGCACTCGATCCTCACCGGCGGCCTCCACGACGCGGCGGAGGGCCCCGGGAACCCGGCGCACCGGCTCCCCGAGGCCACCGTGGGGGCGAGCCGCCACGCCACGTGCGCGGACTGCCACAACGCGCACGAGGCGAAGCACCGCCCCGGCATGGGCCAGCGCATCTCCGGCGCGCTCGACGGCGTCTGGGGGATCGACGAGCTCGGGCGCCGCGTCGAGGCGGCGCAGTTCGAATATCAGATCTGCTTCAAGTGCCACGGCGACAGCGTGAACCAGCCCGCCTCGGTGGGCGGCGGGAACCCGCTCGCGGCCCGACGGGCCGGAGCCGACGCGAACCTACGCCGCGTCTTCGCCCGCACGTCGCCGTCCAGCCATCCGGTGATCGCGCAGGGGCGCAACGCCGACGTCCCCAGCCTGCGGCCGCCCCTCACCGTCGCCAGCCAGATCCTCTGCTCCGACTGCCACTCGTCGGACGACGGCCAGGCGGCCGGCGGCGCAGGTCCGCGAGGCCCGCACGGCTCCGTCTACCGGCCGCTGCTCGAGCGGAACTACGCCACGGCGGACTTCACGGCGGAGAGCCCGATGGCCTACGCCCTCTGCTACAAGTGCCACGACCGGGACACGCTCCTGTCCGCGCGATCGGCGTTCCCCCTCCATGCCACGCACGTCCGGAACGACGGGGCGCCCTGCTCCGCGTGCCACGCCGCCCACGGCGTCTCCTCGGCCTCCGGGACGGTACAGGGCAACGCGCACCTCATCGACTTCGACCTGTCGATCGTCCGGCCGGGATCCGCCGCGCCCTACTCCAGCACCGGCCCCCGCAGCGGGAGCTGCACGCTCATGTGCCACGGGCACGCTCACAAGGCGTCTCCGTACGGACCCGGGCTCACCTTGAACGCCCGCCGATGACGTGAGATTTTCGACGGCGGCTCGGGCCGGGCGCGGCAGGCGCTCGCACGCAGGGCAGCGGAAGGAGACACGGATGACACGGCATCGCGGCCGCCTCGGCCTCGCCATCGCAGCGGTCCTGGCCATCGGCTGCGCGAGCGCCAGGCCGAAGCCGAGCGACGTCCTCGTCTGGCCGTCGCCGCCGGATCCGCCGCGCGTCAAGTATCTGAGGACGTATCGCTCGCCGGCCGACCTCGACCCCGCCTCGCTGTGGGAGCGGATGCGCCGCGCCTTCATCGGCACGGACGCGAGCCTCGCCATCTTCAATCCCACCACGGTCGCCCTGAGCCCCGACGAGACGAGGCTGTACGTGGCCTGCACGTCCACGGCGCGCGTCATCGAGATCGACTTCGCGGCCGGGACGATGCGGCTCGTGGCGGACGCGGAGGGACACCAGCCCAAGCAGCCGTTCGGGCTCGCCACGGACGCGGAGGGGAACCTCTACGTCGCCGATCAGATCGACCACTCGGTCCGGGTCTTCTCAGCGGCCGGCGGCTTCCTCCGCGAGGTGGGGCGCACCGTGCTCGAGCGGCCCATCGGCATCGCCATCGATCGCCGCCGCCAGATCCTCTACGTCGCCGACGGCGGGCGAGCCGACGACACCCATCATCAGATAGAGGTCTTCGCGCTCGACGGGCGCCACCTGCGCACCCTCGGCACGCGCGGCTTCGCGCCGGGTCAGTTCAACTTCCCGTCCTACCTGGCCGTCTCCCGCGACGGCACGCTCTACGTGGGCGATTCGTTGAACTTCAGGATCCAGATGTTCGATCCCGACGGCAACCTCGTCGGCGTGTTCGGCGCGGGTGGAGCGGACGTCGGCACGTTCAACAAGATCAAGGGGCTCGCCTTCGACGGCGCGGGCCTCCTCCACGTCGCGGATGCGGCGAGCGCGTGGGTGCAGATGTTCAACGCCAAGCATCAGCTCCTCCTCAAGTACGGGGACCAGGGCATGACGGACGGGCTCATGGCCTCGCCGAACGGGATCGCCATCGACTCGAAGAACAACATCTACGTCGCCGATCTCGCGGGGAACCGCGTGACGCAATACGTGCTCGTGGATACGTCCGGCCCCGAGGAGCGCGCTCCCGCGAAGGCGGCGCCCGCCTCGCCGACGCCCACAGCGGCGTCGCCGGTGCGATGAGGTCGCACCTTCCGTCCGGGCTCCGCTGCTTCGCGAACCCATGAGCGGCATTACACCCAGTCTGCGTCATTTCACCCTGCGACCCTCGCGTAAGCTATTGAAATTACACGGCAAGCTGGTGAGAACTCTCGGCATGTGACGTGCACAGCGGGTGTGGGCACAGCACCCCGCGCAAGGGGCGCGGGACAACGGAAGGGGATTCCACGATGAAGAAGGTTCTCGCTCTCGCGGTGGCGCTGTATGCCGGCACCGCCTTCGCGGCCGTGTCGGCCACGAAGCACAACATCAACAACTTCACGACGCCCACCGCGAACTTCGTCGGCACGGGCGACGTCTGCTACTACTGCCACGCGGCGCACAACACCGTCGGCGGCCAGTACCAGCCTCTGTGGGCCCGCACCAACCCGACCACCAGCGGCGGCGCCTACACGACCTACTCGTCGTCGACGGTGTCGAAGAACATCGCGGGCGCGGTCGACCAGGTCTCCCTGGCCTGCCTCTCCTGCCACGACGGCACGATCGCCACGAACCAGACCATCAAGGGCCGGGTCGGCGGCGGCGCCGCGGACAAGTTCATCGGCGCCTTCGACGCGAACAAGAAGGTCGGTCCGGACATCTCGAACGACCACCCGGTCAGCCTCAACTGGCGGACGGACGGCGGGGCCGGCCTCCTCGCGGCCGTCCCGGCTCCCTTCATGGTCTTCAGCACCTCGGCCGGCGCGAACACCCTCACCTGCGCCTCCTGCCACGAGCCGCACGGCCAGTTCGCGTTCGCCAAGTTCCTCCGCGCGGACCCGAACTCGGGCAGCTTCTGCGTGACCTGCCACGCGAACAAGTAGCGAAAGCGCAACGTCGCTCGCTTCACGGGGAGGGGCCGGGACACCGGTCCCTCCCCTTTCTTTCGATCTCCGTGCGCAGCGGAGCGCGGGGTCGATCGCGAGTTGAAGCTCGAATATCCTCTCGGCATCCGCCAACACGCCCGCCGCGCAGCGCATGATCGCCTCCCTCACATCGTCCCGCCGTGCCGTCCTCCTCGTGGCGCTCGCCGGATCCGCGGCTGCGTTCTGCGCGTGCATCCTGTGGCTGCGCGATCCCGACATGTTCCACCACCTGGCGATGGGCCGGCACATCGCGCGGCACGGCCTCTCTCCGGAGGAGCCGTTCCTCTACCCGCTCCTCGGCGCCGCCGGCGGACCCCCGCCCTACTGGCTCGGGAGCCTCGCCATCTACGGCTGGCACGCGCTCCTCGGCGACGGCGGCCTCGCCTTCCTGCCGGCCCTGGCGGGCGCGGTGCTGTTCGGCATCCTGTTCGCGGACTGCGCTCCCCGCGGCGGCCGGCACGGAGCCCTGACCATCGCCGCGGCGCTCCCGCCGCTCGTCCTCGCCATGGAGTCGTTCCGCGCCCGCGCCACCGCGCGCCCGGAGCTCTTCGGGACGATCTTCATCGCCCTCACGGCCTTGCTGGTCCGGCGCTTCGAGGACGGCCGCGCGCGGTGGCTCCTCGCCTTCCCCTTGCTCGCGCTCCTCTGGACGAACGTCCATCCCTCGGTGACAGCGGGGCTCGCTCTAGTGGCGATCCTCGCCGCCTCGGCGGCGCTCGGGGGACCGCCGGCAAAGCCCCGCGCCGCGGCCACCGCGGCCCTCGTGCTCGCGGCCGCCTCGCTCGCCACCGCGGCGACGCCCTGCCCCGCGAACCCCGTCGCGGTGGCCCTCCGCCTCGCGGGCACGATGTTCGGGATCGGCGGCGCCGCCGCCGGCGGCGGCGCGGCGCCGGACTCCTACCTGCCCGTGCGCATGCTCGTCGCGGAGCTGGCGCCCGCCCGCCTCGAGTCGCTCCGGACGGCGCCCGGGCTCCTCCTTTGCCTCACGGCGCTCTCGTTCCTGCTCCGCTGGCGCCGAGCGCGGCCGCGGGAGATCGCGAGCGTGGCCGTCTTCGCGGTCCTCGCCTCCGGCGGGGTGCGCTTCGCCGCCGTGCTGGCCGTCGTCTGCGCGCCCATCGCCGCCCGGAACCTCGGCGAGGCGCTCTCCTCGATCCCCGAGCGGCTCGGGCGCGTCCCCTTGCGCGCGGCCGCCGCGGTCGCTCTCGCCCTCGCCGGCGCCGTCCATCCGGCGCTGGCGACGACGCCTCCCCAGGCTTCGTTCGGGACGCGCCCGTGGCCCGCCGCCTATCCGGTGCGCGGGGCCGATTACCTCGCCTCGATCGGCTTCGACGGGCGCCTCTTCAACACCTTTCATTTCGGCGGGTACCTCGAGTGGCGCGGCCTGCCGGCGTACCAGGACGGCCGCGGCACCGTGCCCGAGGGGACGCTCGAGGCGAGCATCATCGGGCCCGACGACCCGAAGACGTTCGCAGCGCTCGACGCGCGCTGGGGCTTCGACGCGCTGGTCCTCCAGTACCGGGACCTCTCCGGCGCGCCGCTCGAGAGCCTGGTTGCGCTGAAGGGCGAGGACGACTGGATCGTCGGCCGCGACCGCTGGGCGCTCGTCGCGTTCGACGACGCGGGGCTCCTCTACCTCCGCCGCGACGGGAAGTACGCGGAGCGGGCCGCGCGGGACGAGTACCGGCTCGCGAAGCCCGGAAACGCGGGCGTGCAGATCAAGAGGTCGACCTTCGCCGCCTTGCTCGCCGAGTACGAGCGGAGCGTCCGGGAGGCGCCCTCCTGCCACCGGTGCAGGTTCCTGTTCGCGACCTGCGCGCTCGCCGGGGGCATGCCGGCGGAGGCGGAGCGCATGGTCGCCCCGGCGCTCGAGGACGCTCCGCGGTTCCTGCCCGACCTGCTGCTGGTCGCGGCGCGCGCCGCGGAGGCGCAGGGGAAAGGCGCCCGCGCGGCGGAGCTGTACCGGCGGTTCCTGGCGACGGGTGAGGACGATCCCGAGGCGCGCCGCGGGCTCGCGCGCGTCTCGCTCGCGGGGGGCGACGCGGACGCCGTCTCGCTCGCCGCCGCCGCGCGGCCGGACCCGATGGCCGAGGCGAGGCAGCACTTCGACCGCGCCCTCGCCTCCGAGCGCGCCGGCGATCTGGAGGGCTCCGCAGCGAGCTACGCGGCCTCCCTCTCCATCTTCGAGGCGAATCCGGCGGCGCACTCGAACCTCGGCTACGTGCTCGAGAAGATGGGCCGGCTCGACGAGGCGGTCCGCGAGCAGCGGAGGGCGGCCCTCATCGATCCCGACCTCGCCGCTGCGCACTACGGCCTCGGGAGCGCCCTCGCCGCCCGCGGCGACCGCCCCGGCGCGGCCGCCGCCTTCCGCCGGTACCTCGCGCTCGAGCCTCACGGACAGTGGGCCCTCAAGGCGACGCAGCGCCTCGCGGAGCTCGAGCGCCCGTAGCGGCGCGGCCGCTACCGTCACGCGCCATGCGCCCCCTCTCCCGCCGCGCCTTCGCCCTCGTCGCCGCCGTGGCGGCGGCCGCCGCGTTCGCCGGGCCCATCCTGAAGCTGTGGGACCCGGACGCCTTCCATCACCTGGCCATGGGCCGGCACGTCGTCCGCCACGGGCTCGGGGCCGGCGAGCCCTTCCTGTATCCGTTCCTCGGCGCCGCGGCGGGGCCCGTTCCGTACTGGCTCGGCAGCGTGGCCATCTACGAATGGGAGGTCCTGGCGGGAGAGGGCGGCCTCCAGCTCCTCCCGGCGACCGTGGCGGCGGCGCTCGCCGTCGTGCTCCTCCTCGACGCTGCCCCGCGAGGCGGGCGCCACACGGCCCTCTCGCTCGCCGCGGCGGCCCCTCCCCTCGTGCTCGCCATCCTGGGATTCAGGTACCGCGCCGTCCCGCGACCCGAGATCTTCGCCACGCTCCTCGCCGCGCTCACCCTCTGGGCCGTGCGGCGCTTCGAGGACGGCCGCCCCCGCCTGTTCTACGCCTTCCCCGCCGTGGCGCTCCTCTGGACGAACCTGCACCCGTCCGTCATCGCCGGGCTGGCGATCGTCGCGGCCGCGCTGGGAAGCGCCGCTTTCGGGCTGGCGCGCGCGCGCATCCGTCGCGACGGCGACCCCTCGCGCCGGCTCGGCCGAGCGGTCCTCGTCCTCGGCGGCGTCGCGGCGGCGGGGTTGCTCGCCGGCTTCCTGAACCCCTCGCCGGCGAGCCCGCTCGCCGTGGCGGCGCGGTTCGCCTTCGCCCACTACCTGCCCGGCCGCCCGGGCGGCTCGGAGGTCTGGGCGGGCTACGAGCAGTCCGTGCTCAAGAGCGTGCCGGAGATGCAGCCCATCGCCCCGCACTTCTGGGTCGAGCCCTTCGGGCTCCTGCTCCTCCTCACGGCCGCGGCGCTGCTCGTCCGCTGGCGAGGCGCCCGCCTCCGCGAGGTGGTCACGGTGGCCATGTTCGCCGCGCTCACGTTCGGCGCGGCCCGCTTCGCCGTGCTCCTCGCCGTCGTGTGCGCGCCCATCGCCGCGCGGAGCCTCGGTGAGCTCCTCGCGGCGCTCCCGGAGCGATGGGGCAAGCTCCGCGCGCAGGCGGCCGGGGCCATGGCCTGCGTCGCGGCGGCCGTCGCGGCCCTGCCCCTCGCCACCGCCGAGCCGACGTTCTGCCCGGGGGCCGGCCTGCGGCCCGGCGCCTACCCGGTGCGCGGCGTCGACTACCTCGAGGAGCTCGGGTTCCGGGGACGCCTCTTCAACACCTTCCAGTTCGGCGGCTACCTCGAGTGGCGCGGGGTCGGGCCTCCGTACCAGGACGGCCGAGGGATGATCCTTCCGGGCGAGGAGCGGGCCGCGATGGCGGGCCCGCTCGACCGCCACGCCTTCCAGGCGCTCGACCGCAAGTACCGCTTCGACGCGCTCCTCCTCGCCTATCCGGACGAGAGCCCCGCCTCCGGCGCGCGGCTGGCGGCCACGCTCGGGGACGGGGACTGGGCGGCGGACCGGGCGACGTGGTCGCTCGTCGCGTTCGACGACGGCGGGCTCCTCTACCTCCGGCGCGACGGCGCGTATGCGGACCGTGCGGCGGCGGACGAGTTCGTGGACGCCATGCCGGCGAACGCGGCGTTCTCTCCCCGCCCCGATCGGATCCCGGCGCTCCTGGCCGAGTTCCGGCGCAGCGTCCGGGAGTCGCCCGGGTGCGCCCTGTGCCGCTACTACGAGGGCCTCGCGGCCCTCTCCCTGGGCCGCGCCGGCGAGGCGCGCGACGCGCTCGCGGCGATTCCCGATCCGGCCTGCGCGGCCCACCCGCTGCCGCTCGAGGAACTCCGGGCGCAGGTCCAGGCCGCCCTGCAGGCCGGAGGACGCTAGCCCCGCCGCATGCGGCCTCTCGACGACACGGCCATGGCGCCTCGAGCCGCCCGGCGAACCGCCGCGGAGCTCCTCGTCCTCGCTGCGGCGGTGGTGGCCTGCTACGCGAACAGCCTCGGGGTGCCGTTCCACCTCGACGACGAGGTGCACATCGCGCTCAACCCCGGCCTGGGATCCTGGGCGCCCTCTGCGGTGGACCCTCCCTCGCGCCGGGTCGCCTACCTCTCGTTCAAGCTCGACTACCGGCTGCACGGGCTCGACCCGGCGGGCTTTCACGTCACGAACGGCGCGATCCACGTGCTGGCGGCGTTCGCCGTGTACGCGCTGGCGCGCCTCCTGCTCGCGCGGGCGCGGCGCGGCGCGGATGCGCCCGAGGTGGCGTCGCGGGCCGCGCTGGCGGGGGCGCTCCTGTGGGCGGTTCATCCCATCCAGACGCAGGCCGTGACGTACGTCGTCCAACGCATCACGTCGCTCGCGGCGCTCTTCTACGTCGCCGCGCTCGCCCTGTACGTGGCGGCGCGGGGCGAGACGGGGGCTCGCCGCGCCGTCGCGTACGCCGCGGCCCTCGCCTCGGGCGTCCTCGGGATGCTCACGAAGGAGATCGCGTTCACGCTCCCCTTCTCCATCGTGCTCGTGGAGGCGGCGTTCTTCGAGGGGCCCCCGCTCCGCCGCGCCGCATGGCTCGCCCCCGTCCTGGCGCTCCTGCCGATCGTGCCGTGGCTGCGCCTCGCGCCCGCGGCGGCGGCGGCCGGCGGGATGGCCGGCGCGGCCGAGACCGTGACGCGGATCCAGACGGACGTCTCGCGCCTCGACTACCTCGCGACCCAGACGCGCGTCGTCGTGACGTACCTCCGGCTGCTCGTCCTGCCCGTGGGCCAGAGCCTCGACTGGGACTTCCCGGTCGAGCACGGGTTCGGCTCGCCCGGCGTGATCCTCTCGGCCGCCTTCCTGCTCGCGCTCCTCGCCGCGGGTTCGTGGCTCGTCGCCCTTGGCCGAGGCGGCGCGCGCGTGGCCGGGTTCGGGATCGTCCTCTTCTTCGTGGCGCTCTCGGTGGAGTCGAGCGTCATCCCCATCACGGACGTCCTCTTCGAGCACCGGCTCTACCTCCCCAGCGTCGGCGCCGCGCTCGCGGTGGCGGGCCTCCTCGCGGAGGTC
>DATDDC010000174.1:0-5945 GCA_036523995.1 Anaeromyxobacter sp. | reverse complement strand
CGCGGCCGCAGTCCGCGATGAGCACGGTCTCGCCCTGGGAAGCGAGACGAACGTACTCCGACAGCTTGTTCTTCAGGACCTCGAGGTCGAGGCTGACGGTGCGCACGGGAGGAATGTAGCTTTCAGAAGCGCCCCTAGCATCCAAGCAGTTCCCCGGTCTCTGCGGCCCACCGGCGGCATCACCTACGGCCGCGCGAACTGCAAAAGACAACATGAGCGAATTCAAGTTCTCCGGGCTTTCCTGTTGCTCCTCCCGAGCAGCGGCCGGAGCAGCAGATCCCCAGCAAGGGAGGCGAACTCGCCCCGAAAACCCGTTCCCTCGCGCGAGCTTGGGCCGCTGGCCGCTGTCGGAGGCCCCTGCTAAGTAACCGGACCGCGATGCCCTCCTTCACCCATCTGCACCTCCACACGCTGTACTCGCTCCTCGACGGCGCCATCCGCATCAAGGACCTCATCAAGACGGTCCAGGCGAAGGGGATGAAGTCCGTGGCCGTCACGGACCACGGGAACCTCTTCGGCGCGGTCGACTTCTACAAGAAGGCCAAGGAAGCGGGCGTGAAGCCCATCCTGGGCATGGAGGCCTACGTCGCGGGCGAGAAGGGGCGGTTCGATCGCTCGGAGCGCGTGGGGAGACACCTCATCCTCATCGCGCGGAACCAGGAGGGCTGGGCGAACCTGCGCATCCTCTCCTCCAGGGCCTTCACCGAGGGCTTCTACTACGACCCCCGGATCGACAAGCCGCTCCTCCGGGAGCACAGCAAGGGCCTCATCGGCCTCACGGCCTGCCTGGCGGGAGAGATCCCGCGCTTCATCCGGCACGGCGACCTCGACGGCGCCCGCAACGCCATCCGCGAGTACAAGGGCATCTTCGAGCCGGGCGCCTTCTTCCTCG
The DNA here is from genome assembly GCA_036523995.1 of Anaeromyxobacter sp. GTDB lineage: Bacteria > Myxococcota > Myxococcia > Myxococcales > Anaeromyxobacteraceae > Anaeromyxobacter. The sequence goes on along the minus strand of DATDDC010000174.1, from coordinate 5,053 downwards.
AGGTCCAGTCGAACGGGATGAAGGAGCAGCTCGACGTCAACGAGAGGCTGGCGCAGCTCTCGCGCGACGAGGGCGTGCCGCTCGTCGCCACCGCCGACGCCCACTACATCCGGCGCGAGGACGCGAAGGCGCAGGAAGTCCTCATGTGCATCGCGTCCAACAAGACCTTCTCGGACACGAAGCGGCTCCGGCACGACACGGACGGCCTCTTCGTCATGTCGCCGGAAGAGATGATGGCGGCGATGCCGGGCTTCGAGGACGCGGTGGAGCGCGCGGCGGAGATCGCGGAGACGTGCAACGTCGACCTGCCGCTCGGGAAGAGCTACCTGCCGCGCTTCGCCCTGCCGGAGGCGACGAGCGAGGACGAGTACATCGCCAAGCTCGCGCGCGAGGGGCTCGACCGCCGCCTCCGCGAGATCGACGAGAAGACCCCCTACCCGCACGACAAGGACGCCTACCGCGCGCGGCTCGAGATGGAGCTGGGCGTCATCCGCAAGATGGGGTTCAGCGGCTACTTCCTCATCGTCCAGGACTTCATCAACTGGGCGAAGGAGCGCGACATCCCCGTCGGCCCGGGGCGCGGCTCGGGGGCGGGCTCGATCGTGGCGTGGTCGCTCCGCATCACGGACCTCGACCCCATCCGCTGGAGCCTCCTCTTCGAGCGCTTCCTCAACCCGGAGCGCGTGTCGATGCCGGACTTCGACATCGACTTCTGCCAGAACCGCCGCGACGAGGTCATCCGCTACGTGAGCGGGAAGTACGGCAAGGAGAACGTCGGCCAGATCATCACCTTCGGCTCGCTCAAGGCCCGCTCCGTCATCCGCGACGTGGTGCGCGTCATGGGCCTCCCCTTCTCCGAGGGCGACAGGATCGCGAAGCTCGTCCCGGAGCCGGTGCAGGGCAAGACGCCGCCGCTCAAGGAGTGCATCGAGAACGAGCCGCGCCTGCGGGAGCTCTACGAGCGGCCCACCGAGATCTCGCGCTTCACGGACGACAAGGGCCGGTCGCAGGTCGTCACCACGAAGGACCTCCTCGACATCGGCATGGCGCTCGAGGGCCTCAACCGCCAGGCGGGCCTCCACGCCGCCGGCGTCGTCATCGCGGACAAGCCGCTCTGGGAGTACGTCCCGGTCTACCAGGACGACAAGTCCGACATGCTCGTCTCGCAGTTCGCGAAGGACGAGGTCGAGAAGGCCGGGCTCGTGAAGTTCGACTTCCTCGGCCTCAAGACGCTCACGGTCATCGACGACGCCCTGCGGCTCGTCCGCGCGAACCACCCGGAGCGGAAGGGCTTCAGGGCCGCCGACATCCCGCTCGACGACCCGGCCGTCTACGAGCTCATCAGCCGCGGCGACACGGCGGGCGTCTTCCAGATGGAGTCCTCGGGCTTCACCGAGATGGTGGTGAAGATGAAGCCCTCCCGCTTCGAGGACGTCATCGCGGCGGGCGCGCTCTACCGCCCCGGCCCGCTCGACCAGCGGCTCGAGGACGGCCGCACCATGGTCGACGTCTACATCGACCGAAAGCACGACCGCGAGAAGGTGAGGTACGACCACCCCGATCTGCAGCCGGTCCTGGAGCCGACCTACGGCGTCATCGTCTACCAGGAGCAGGTGATGCAGATCTCGCAGGTCCTCGCCGGCTACAGCCTGGGCAGGGCCGACCTCCTCCGCCGCGCCATGGGCAAGAAGAAGGCGGAGGAGATGGCGAAGGAGCGCGTGGGCTTCCTCGAGGGGGCCGCGGCGCGCGGCGTGGACTCGAAGGTCGCGAACGGCATCTTCGACCTCATGGAGAAGTTCGCGGCGTACGGCTTCAACAAGTCGCACTCCGCCGCGTACGGGCTCCTCACCGTCCAGACGGCCTGGCTCAAGGCGCACTACCCCGTGGAGTTCATGGCCGCGCTCATCTCGAGCGAGGCGTCGAACACGGACAAGGTCGTCCTGCACGTGGCCGAGGCGCGGCAGCGCGGGATCGAGGTGCTGCCGCCGGACGTGAACGAGTCGGAGAAGGACTTCTCGGCGTTCCCGATACGCGGGCGAGCGCAGGGGCAGCCGGATGAGGCTGCCCCGGAGCGAGCGGGGGGATCGGGGGGGCGCGAGGTCCCCTCGCCGAAGGCGGAGGGGACCGAGTGTCCCCCCGCCAAGAATGCTCGCATCCGCTTCGGCCTCGGCGCCGTGCGCGGCCTGGGCGACTCGGCGGTGGAGGCGACCCTGCAGGCCCGGAGCGAGGGCGGGCCCTTCAAGAGCCTCTTCGACTTCACCTCGCGCGTCGACGCCCGCCGGATCAACAAGAAGGTCGTCGAGGCGCTCGTGAAGTCCGGCGCCTTCGACTTCGAGGGCGTGCCGCGCTGGCAGCTCTTCGCCGGCATCGAGTCGGCCTTCGCGGCGGGGGCCCAGGCGCAGGCGGACCGCGCCTCGGGCCAGGCGAGCCTGTTCGGCTCGGCGCCGGAGGTGGAGTCGCGGCCGCGCTACCCGAAGGTCGGAGACTACGTGGGCGAGCTCGCCGTGGAGGAGTGGCCGGAGCGCGTGCGGCTCGCCTTCGAGAAGGAGGCGCTGGGCTTCTACCTCACGGGCCACCCGCTCCAGGGCTACGAGAAGGAGGCGCACCGCTACGCCTCCGCGACGTGCGCGGCCATCGCCGGGAAGCGGCACGGCGACAAGGTCACGGTCGTCGGCATCGTCGCCGCGCTCCGCGAGCGCGTCACGAAGGAGAAGGGCACCCGCTTCGGCATCCTCACCCTCGAGGACCTCACCGGCACGGTCGAGGTCATCTGCTGGGGCGGGCGCCCCGCCCAGAGCGGCCGGCCCGCGCAGAGGGGGTGGGAGGACTGGGAGGGCTTCGTCAAGTCCGAGGAGCCCATCGTCGTGCACGGCGAGGTGCGCGTGAACACCCGCGACGAGGAGAACCCCAAGGCCGAGATCACGGCGTCCGGCGTCGAGCCGCTCTCGCAGGTGCGCACGCAGAAGACGAGCGAGCTCACCCTGCGCATCGACGCCGACCGGCTGAGCGCGGACCGCGCCACGACGCTCAAGACGCTCCTCGTGAAGCACCCGGGCAGCATCGCGGTCACCCTGCGGGCCGTGATCCCGGAGCAGACCGAGACCACCATCGCCGTCCCGCTCAAGGTCCAGCCGGCGGACGAGCTCCTCGAGGCGGCGCGGCGGCTCGGCTTCGAGGTCGAGCTCCGGTGACCCTTGGTGAACACCGTCGCGTCCTTCGCCGCCGCCGCCGCAGCCGCGCTCGCCGTGGCCTCGCGCGCTGACGCCGCCGCGAGGAAGGGCCGGCCCCCGCTCGACGAGGTGGCGCGGGATTACGTCCGGCTCGTCCTCGCCATCGGGCAGCACCGCCCGGACTACGTCGACGCCTACTTCGGGCCGCAGGAGCTCAAGGTCGAGGCCGACCAGGCCGGGAAGCGTCCCCTCGCGGACCTCGCGGCCGAGGCCGGGCGGCTCCTCCACGCCGCCCGCGAGGCGAGGGCGGCGGCGGCCCTGGAGCGCCGGCGCCGGGAGCTCCTCGTCGCCGAGATCGCGGCCGCGCGCGCGTTCGTCCAGGCGCTCGAGGGGAGGCGGCTCTCCTTCGACGCCGAGGCGAAGGCGTACTTCGGCGTGAGCCCGCCGCGCGAGCGGCTCGCGCGCTACGAGCGCATCGCCGAGCGCGTGGCGCACCTCCTCCCCGGCGAGGGGACCGTGGCCGAGCGCTACGCCCGCTACCGCGAGAAGCTCGTCGTCCCGAAGGAGAGGATCGAGGCGGTCTTCCAGGCGGCGGCGAGCGAGGCGCGGCGGCGCACCCTCGCGCACGTGCGCCTCCCCGAGGGCGAGCGCTTCACGCTCGAGCTCGTCACCGGCAAGCCCTGGGGCGGCTACAACTGGTACCGGGGCGGCTACGAGTCGCTCATCCAGGTGAACACCGACCTGCCCTTCTACGTCGACAAGGCCATCGACCTGGCCGCGCACGAGGGCTACCCCGGGCACCACGTGTTCAACGTCCTGCGCGAGGAGAAGCTGGCGCGGGCGAAAGGCTGGATCGAGTTCACCGTCTACGCGCTCTTCGGCCCCGCGTCCGTCCTGGCCGAGGGCACCGGCAACCACGCCGTCGAGATGGCGTTCCCGGGAGAGGAGCGGACGGGGTTCGAGCGCGACGTGCTCTTCCCGCTCGCCGGCCTCGATCCCGCGGAGGCGGGCCGCAACGCCGAGATCCGCCGCCTCCTCCACGATCTGCGCGGCGCCGGCATCCAGACCGCGCGCGCCTACCTCGACGGCGAGATGAGCGCCGGCGAGGTCATGGCCTGGAACGTGAAGTACGGCCTCGCCACCCCCGAGCGCGCGAAGAAGAGCATCGAGTTCATGGACGGGTACCGGAGCTACGTCGTGAACTACGGGTACGGCGAGGATCTCGTGGCCGCCTGGGTCGGCCGCGCGGGCAAGGACCCGGAGCGGCGCTGGGCCGCCTTCGTGGACCTCGTCTCCGAGCCGGTGGTCCCCTCGCGGCTGCGCGCGCCGGCGAAGCGCCGCTGACCTCGAGCCGCCGCGGCGCTATCCTCGCCGGCCATGCCCATCGTCCACGTCCACGTCCGCGCCGGCAGGCCCGCCGCGCAGAAGAAGGCCATCCTCGACGGCCTCCACGCCGCGCTCGTGGAGGCCTTTCACATCCCCGATCACGACCGGAACCAGCTCCTGCACGAGCACGCCGCGGCCGACTTCGAGACGCGGCACGGCGACGGGGCCGTGCTCGTCGAGCTCTCGGTGTTCCCCGGCCGCAGCCTCGAGGCCAAGCGCAAGCTGTACGAGGGCGTCGTGCGGAACCTCGAGCGCGGCGCGGGCGTCGATCCCGCGAAGGTCCTCATCGTCCTCCACGAGCCGCCGCTCGAGGACTGGGGCATCCGCGGGGGGAAGGCGGCGGCGGACGTGCAGATCGGCTTCAAGCTCGACGTGTGAGCGGGCGCGCCGCGGCGCGCCTCCGGGATGCTGCGCTCGTCGGGTCGACGCTCCGTGGAATGGGGCGATCAGCCGTCTCGCACCATCACGACCTTCGGGTAGGCCACGCGGAACCCGGC
>DATDDC010000173.1:0-3771 GCA_036523995.1 Anaeromyxobacter sp. | reverse complement strand
CTCCCCGTCGGGGTCAACGGTCCGTGACACTCTCGTGACGCAGCGGCGATACATCACTCTGAAATGCGCGCGCTCCTCGTCCAGGCGGCGACGCCGCCCACGTACTGGGGTTACCAGCACAGCCTCCCCTTCATCCGCAAGAAGGCGACGCTCCCCCCGCTCGGGCTCGCGACCCTCGCGGCGCACCTGCCGGCGCGCTGGGAGATCCGGATCCGCGATCTGCACCTCGATCCGCTCCCCGACGAGGACATCCTCTGGGCGGACGCGGTGCTCGTGTCCGGGATGCTCGTCCAGGCGCGCTCGATGCGGGGCGTGCTGGAGCGCGCCCGCCGGCTCGGGAAGCGCACCGTCGCGGGGGGCCCCGCGCCGACCACGAGCCCGGAGTCGTTCCCGGAGGCCGATCACCTCTTCCAGGGCGAGGCGGAGGGGCGTCTCGACGCGCTCGTCGCCGCGCTCGAGTCGCCGAGTGCGCCCGCTCCGCGGATCCTCTCGCCGGGGGGCGATGCGCGGCCGGATCTCGGGCTGGCGCGCGTGCCGCGCTTCGACCTCGTGAACCTCGACGCCTACGCGACGTTCGCGATCCAGGTGTCCCGCGGCTGCCCATTCAACTGCGAGTTCTGCGACATCATCGAGATCTTCGGCCGGAAGCCGCGCGTGAAGTCGGCCGCGCAGGTCATCGCGGAGATGGACGAGCTCCGGCGCCTCGGCGCGCGGGGGCCGCTCTTCTTCGTCGACGACAACTTCATCGGCAACCGGAAGGCCATCGCGAAGATCCTCGCGGAGGTCAGCGTGTGGCAGCGGGCCAACGCGAGGCCGTTCGACCTCCTCACCGAGGCGAGCCTCGACCTCGCCACCGAGCCCGACCTCCTCCAGGCCATGGTGGACGCCGGCTTCTCCGCGGTGTTCGTCGGCATCGAGACGCCGAACCCCGAATCGCTCCTCGAGGCGCACAAGAACCAGAACCTGCGCATGGATCCTGCCGAGGGGGTCCGCACGCTCGCGCGCGCGGGCCTCGAGGTGTTCGCCGGATTCATCGTGGGCTTCGATCACGACGGCGACGACATCTTCGACCGTCAGATCGAGTTCATCTCGTCCTTGCCCATTCCGCGCGCCATGGCGGGCATCCTCAGCGCCCTGCCCGGGACGCAGCTCTGGCGCAGGCTGGAGAAGGAAGGGCGGCTCCGGACCGACCCCAGCGGCGATCAGTTCGACCGGACCAACTTCAAGACGGCGATGGACGAGGAGAAGCTCATCGCCGGGTACCGCCGCCTCCTCGCCACGATCTACTCCGACGAAGGGTATTTCGCGCGCTGCGCGCGCCAGCTCGCGGAGAGCCCGGCGCTCGCGGGGGCGCTCCGGCCGGGCTCCTTCGGGACGTTCGCCCGGGCCCTGTGGCACATCGGCATCCTCGGCGAGCGGCGCCGCTGGTTCTGGAAGCTCGTGCGGCAGTCGCTCCGCATCGGCACCCTCCCCGCCTTCGCGAAGGCCGTGACGTTCTCCGTGCTCGGCGAGCACATGGTCCGCTACACGCGCGAGGAGGTGCTGCCACGCCTCGACGCGCGGCTCGCGGAGCTGCGCGCGGAACGGCTCGGCGAGGCCCACGAGGTCGATCGCCCGTGGCCGTCCGCGCCGGAGATCGCTCCGGCCGCGACGTCGGGGGGGCCGATCTCCGTCCCCCTCGTGCCGGCCTCGCCGTCGACCGGCTCCTGAGGGCGTTCACCGTCCGGGAAACTCACGGAGCGCCTCGCCCACGCGGACGAGGAGCCCCGGCCCCGCGCTCTCGCGCGGCGGGAGCGCATGCCGCATCCGCGTGATCCAGCCGTAGGCGTCGGAGAGGTGGTCGAGGTACCGCTCCACCGTGCGGGCCGGCCGGCCGCGCTCCGCCTCGACGCGCGCGTTCCACTCTGCGACGACGACCGCGTAGAGCTCCCGTTCCCGCTCCTCGCGCGCGAGCGCGACGCGCCAGGAGAGCCGGTCCATGGGGTGCCCGACCCAGGCGCCGTCCGGACAGACGACCTCCTCGCGCGCTGCGATGCCGCCGTCGTCGCGGCGGTACGCGGGGAACCTCCGGCACGCATCCGGCCGGAGCGGATAGATCCCGCAGCGCCCCTCGCCCGTCGCCGGGTCCACCCGGAAGAAGAGGCAGGGCCTCCGCGGCTCGCCCGTGCGCGCCGTCTCGAGGATGATGGAGAAGGTCGGCCCGCCCGCCTCGAGGAGAAAGCCCGTCTCCGAGCGCTCGACCTCGGCGACGTAGCCGAGGAACCGCACCATCTCGAGGCCCAGGCCGCTCGCGATCCGGTAGGCGTCCGCGCCCGTGACGTGAACCGTGTACGAGCGGCAGCAGCGCGCGTCGCAGCCGTCGCAGGGGCTCGTCAGTCGGGTCGCCGCAACCGCAGCCATGGGCCGCCCATTCTGATGGAGGCGGCCCGCGCGCGTGACGCCGCGCCCCTTCTGCGCCCCGTGCGCGGCCGACCGTCCGGGCGCCCGGCCGCGTGGTAGCATGGGTCCGCCGCTTGACAGAGGCGGCTGCGGCGTTACGAAAGAGCCGCAGGTTCGCACACTTGGGGGCGAACTGGTTTCGACGGAGGACGGAAGGCGTCTGGTGCGCGCCGTGGTTGGTCAGCTGGCCACGTAAAAAGCCGACCAAGCAGAAACGCGAACGAGCCCATGGCTCTCGCGGCCTAACTAAAGGCCGTGCGTTCCCCCGGAAGCGCCGGGTACCGGGTGTGAACGTCAGCTCCGGCTGGACTCGGGCGGGAAGCGAGCCGCCTAGACCGAGTCGAGACGTAAGGGCGAGGACGTGAGCGGTTGCAGGCCCGGAGGTTGCCGCCCACGTATTCACTCCGGGAGACGCGCGTGGGACCAGTCGTCAGAAGTCTTTCGGACCCGGGTTCGATTCCCGGCGCCTCCACTTCGCAAGCCCAGGTGCCCCTGGGCTTTCGTTTTTCGACCACCAAGAGGCCACCCAGAGGCTGGCGGACGCGGCTCCTTGCCCGCGTCGTGGTGAGCGTGACCGCGTTCCCCACGGGCGAGTCGCTACACTCCAAGCCACGTCTGGGATTCGCCTGCGCTACGCATCGCGGCGAGCGCTTTCAGCGCGTCCTGAAGACCGCCGTCTGCTTCCCGAGCGATGCGGCGCCCGACGAGTCGCGCTAGCGCGCCAATGTCCAGATTGTTGAGGACCTCCTTCGTCACCGGTCTCTTGTCGCTCCAGGAAATGAGCGCGTGCAAGAACGCGCTGGCCTCCTCAGTCCTAAGCAGTGAATGCGCCGCGCGTGCGAAGGCTTCGGTCTTGAATGGGAGAAAGTAGCAGGTGTCATCGAACACCGTCGGCTTCCCCTGAATCGGGCCCACGAGTTGGAACGCTAGAGACTTGTACAGACCCGAGATAGCAACCTTCCAAGGGGCAAACGTGTAGTCGCCTACGCCGAAAATGGAGAAACGGGGCTTGCCGCGGTAGATCGAGCTTCTCCGTCCCTCAAATGCCGCAGTATGCGAGATCAAGTATCGCCACAATTGCGGCGCGTCTCTTGCGAGATGCCCAGTCTCTTCGCCGATTCTAGTCTGGGTGAGGATCACGCAGCAACGACTCGTGCGCACGTTACCCTTGGCGAGGTCAGAGCTCTTCAGGAGCGGATACACGTACTCTTGTTCGAGCTCCAACCGCTCGCCTGCTGCCGTGTGGAACCCTTCTTCGCCGTTCCGCAGCTCCATCACAGAAGCACAGTCGTGCTTTACCCCTGATCTCCACGTGACCGGCGATTCGCCGGC